>JAUYEQ010000706.1 GCA_030691295.1 Bacteroidota bacterium | reverse complement strand
GGGAGCAAGGGGCAGGGAGCAAGGGGCAGGGAGCAAGGGGCAGGGAGCAAGGGGCAGGGAGCAATGGGCAGGGAGCAAGGGGCAGGGAGCAAAGGGCAGGGAGCAAAGGGCAGGGAGCAAAGGGCAGGGAGCAAGGGGCAGGGAGCAAAGGAGCCAAACCTTTGTAATGTGCGAATGTTGTAAATCTTTCCCGGAATTCTGTAACGGTTTTAAATGCAGGTTTTGACATCTTTGGCATCCTATGAGACGAAATATAGTAGTGAAAATTTTAATCGGAATAGTTGCTTTTGTGCTATTATTCATGCTTTTAACAATGGTGTTTCTTGAGCCATGGGCTGCGAAAAAAATGCAGGCAGCATTTAATAAAAGCTCAGATAAATACCACCTGGAAATTGGGAAAGTTAATATCTCAATCCTTAAATCAGGAATAGAACTTGAAAATATTACCCTGATTTCAAAACCACAAAATGACAGTCTGACTGATTTAAAAGGTGAAATTGCATCTGTAAAATTCAAGGGGATCAAACTGTTTAAAGCGCTGTTCAAAAATGACATTGATGTCAGGGAAGTTAACATTTTCAACAGTCGTATTGCAGGAAAGTTCCCATTTCAGGAGAAAACCGGACCTGCGAATGTTTCGCCGTTAAATATCAGAATAGACAGCCTTGTATTTGATCGGTTGGTCGTGGACATAAAAGACAGGTTGACTTCAAAGGCATTTTCGCTGAATGATGCAGTTTTGAAAGTGTACGATTTGCAGGTTGCCAAACTTGACACTATCTCCACTGATATACTTAAACAATTTGATTTTAATGTGCAGCAGCAAAGAACTGTTTCGGCTGATAGTATGTACACCATTACAAGCTCCGGAATAAACTATTCGGCAACTTCAAACAGACTGGCTATTGACAGTTTCTCTGTTCACCCTAATTACAGCAATTACGAATTCACAGCCAAACATCCATTTGAAATTGATCGTATTGAAGCCGGGCTCAGCCAGATATTGTTTCACGATTTTTCTGCTGCGGACTATATAAAATCAGGAAACCTGATAAGCTCTTACATCGAAATCGGTGAAGTGGATGCGAACATTTTTCGTGATAAACGCAAAGAATTCAATCACGTAAACAAACCTTCATTTCAGGAGATGATTTACAACTATCCGGGTACGATTAGTATCGATTCGATCGGCATTTCAGGCGGTAACATAACCTATACCGAACATGCCGAGAAAGCAAACGAGCCGGGAATGATCAGCTTTGACAGACTGAAGGTGCTGATTTTCAATATTGCCAACGACACTATTTACAAAACTGAAAAAGCTTATGTAGGTTTTAAAGCTGAAGCTTATTTAATGGGGAAGGCTAAAATGAATGTGCTGCTGAAAGGAAGATTGTTCGACAACCAGAACACATTTGCAGTGAATGGAACACTTTTGGGGATGGAAGTAATGGAACTGAACCCAATGCTGGAGAAAAATGCTTTTATATATGCGACAGCAGGGAAGATTGATGCAATGAATTTCAGCTTTACTGCGAACAATACCAAAGCTATGGGCCAGATGAACCTGCGGTACAATGGATTAAATGTTGCCGTTAAGAACAAACGCACGGATGATACCACCGCCGTAAAAGAGCGCGTGATTTCTGTAATTGCCAATATGAAAATAATGAATTCGAACCCGATGCCTGGCGAAGAAGTGAGACAGGGAATTATTGATTTTGAACGGGATACTGAAAAATTTCTCTTTAATTATTGTGCCAAATCAATTCTTTCGGGAATTAAAAGTAGTGTTTTGAAAACCCCGGAAACACGAAAAGAGAGCAGGAGACAAAAAAGGGAGAAATAATAATTCATAACTTTCCCAAAGTTTTTTTAAAATGAAAAAAACTTTGGGAAAGTTATAACACACAACACTAACTACACTGCCCAAGTATAACCCAGATAATTACAAACACTACAATGGTACCGAAACAGCCTCCTCCTAATTTTGAAGCTCCGTAACCTGATATTAATCCTCTGAATAAATTGTTCATTTTTATTTTATTTTAAAGTTTAAAACTAAAACTGATTAATTCGGTTTGCTTTGAATATCTTTTCTGGCAACTTCATTTGGCGCTATTTTTCCGTAATACTCATCGGCATAGGCGCGTGTAAATTCTGCACCGAAAAAAACGATCATCGAAGAGTATGAAACCCAAAGCATAATTAAAATAACTGAACCTGCCGTGCCATATCCAATGCCGGGGTTTACTTTTCCGAAATACAAACCCAGCGCAAATTTCCCGATGTCGAACAGGAGTGCAGTAACCAGTGAGCCAATCCAGACATGCCTCCATTTTATTTTGGCGTCGGGTAAAAATTTAAACATAAGTGCAAACAACACAGCGAGTATAATCAATGATACAAAGAAATTTACCGCTTGTAAACCCATCAGCAATGATTCGGAAAAATTACCTGATATCCAGTTGCCAAATGCCGCAAGCAATGCCGAAATTATAAGTGAAACAATCAGCAAAAATGCAATGGAAACGATCAGCCCGAATGAAAACAGGCGGATCCGGATCAGAATCCAGATGCCTGATTTTTTTTCATCGGTCTTTACTTCCCAAATGGTATTCAATGATTTCTGAAACTGTGCAAACACACCCGTTGCGCCAACAATTATTGTAACAATTCCGATGATGGTTGCCCAGAACGAATTTTTCATTTTACTTGCCTCTACAATCATTTTCTGAATTTGTTCGGCTGTATCGACTCCCATCGTGGAAGAGAATTGTGCTGCCACATGATTATTTACAGCATCGCGTCCAAAGAAATATCCGGCAAGGGTCAGAATTACTACAAGCAATCCGGGCAACGAAAAAATTGCATAATAGGCAATCACTGCACTTTCGCGAAACGGATCTTTTTCCCACCATTCGCCAAATGCATTTTTCAGAACTGAATAAAACTTCTTAAATCGTAATTTCATTTCAATTGTTTCGCTAACAAATCAAATTGTTGGGTTTGGCCAAATCTGCTAATTGTTAGCGTCCGGTATAATATTTTAAGGCTTCAGGCATAAATTGATTTAGCTTTCTCATCCTGGTATCATCAGACGGGTGAGTGCTTAAAAATTCGGGTTGTTTTGCTCCACCTGCCGACGACATTCGTTGCCAGAACGGAATGGCTTCACGGGGATCGTATCCGGCCATAGCGGCGAATATCAACCCAAACTGGTCGGCTTCTGTTTCCTGCTGACGCGACCAGGGTAACATGGCTCCAACCTGACTTCCAATGCCGTACGAAGTCATAAACAAATCTCTGGTCTGCTGAGGTTTTTGTGACAAAGCGACTTCCAAAGCGGTTCCACCCAATTGCTGAACCATCGCGCGGCTCATTCTTTCGCTGCCATGTTTGGCAATGGCGTGGGCAATTTCGTGCCCCATAACAATGGCAAGCGCTGTTTCGTTTTGGGTTACGGGCAGCAGACCTGTGTAAACAACAACTTTTCCTCCTGGCATACACCAGGCATTAATGTCCTTGCTGTCAACGGTATTGAATTCCCATTTATATCCTTCAAGCACCTCTCCCTGACCCTTGCCAGTATAGTACTTTGTAACTGCGTTCGCAATACGCGCACCAACCCGATTAACCATTGCAGCACTGCTGTTATTGTTGCTTAAAGTTTTATTTTCTGATAAAAATGTGTTGTACTGGCTGGTGGCCATCAACTGTAATTCAGATTCAGGTACCAGGCTTAGCTGGTTGCGTCCAGTTACAAGATTCATTGCGCAACCTCCTAAAAGGCTGGCGATCAGCATTAGAAATAAAATGTTTTTCATTTGTTATATTTTTTTAGTTAATTGTCAGGTAACTGACAGAGCAAATTTAAATATTGTTATCAAAGTATGTATTACACAACTTTTGAAATAAATTACAATATTCACACATTAAAAGTTTAAGAGATTGCTACTGAATGATTAAAGGATGAACGATATTTTCATAACTAATAAGCTTTAGGTGTATTTTCCCTACAATGCGGATATCCATTTCAATCATTGCCGGAAGGTAATTACCATCGTCAGTAATCCAGATGCTCACATCGTTTGGTGTTTTAAACATTCGGCCTACCTCCACTACCGGTAAAATCTTGAGGCAACTGATTTTTCCATATTTGGTTCTGATGGTTTCTTTTCCTTTGTATCTCATATAAAACGGAAATATTTTGTCGGAAAAATAGATATTCATAAAAATCACCTCGTTTTCTTTCACTTTCGAAAAATCGATCCTTCTAATGTAATATAGCATTGTGGTTAGATCGAGAATTTTTTCAGGAACACTGTGTACACCTGAAAGCTTCGAATTTACAGTGTTGTTTTTGCGGTTGTAGGTAACCTCGTTGTATTTGGTGTAGCTGCCTTCTTTAATGTTGCGTATCTGCTTGTACGACAGGTTTGTTTCCTTGTCGAACCAACTTTCGTAAACATCATTGACGCCATAAATAACTTCGGCCATTCCGGTAGTTTTACCGGTAGCTACAGCATGAAAAACCTCTTTGTTTTCGTAAATTTCATTTGTTAGTGAGAGTGTGGTAATTCCGCCAACAATAATTCCATACCTGATTTGATAGGTAAGTTTTTCACCGGCCATGAACGCGGTATTTGGCTTAATGGATGGATTAACAAATGGTTGTGCATTAACTGACAATGTGTTAATCAAAAGTATGAAGAGAATATAGGTGCAAATTTTCATGTTCTAATTTGTTTTAGCTGATCGGTTGATCTTATTTCTAGAACAAAGGTGGGTCTTAAAATACGTGAAAGTGTTACACAATTGCAGAGAGGAGTTGCATTATTCACACCTTTTCGAGTGGAATACGTTTTTTTGCCTTGAGATGTTTGTAGTGGGACGGGGTTAATCCGGTGATTTTTTTGAATTGGTTCGACAAATGCGCAACACTGCTGTAATGCAATCTGTAGGCTATTTCGGTAATGTTGAGTTCGTCGTAAATTAGCAATTCCTTTACCCGTTCAATTTTGTGGCTCAGAAAGTAGTGTTCGATGGTGATTCCCTGGTGCTCCGAAAAAAGATTGGCCAGATAGGTGTAATCGTAATTTAGTCTTTCGCTTAAATAATCAGAGAAGTTTAGCTTGATCTGATTTTCTGAATAATGAACCAATTCAATGATGATATTTTTTATTTTTTCAACCAACATCGCTTTCTTGTCTTCAATTATCGAAAGCCCGAATTTTTTTAGATTGAAGTCCAGCAGGTTTCTAATTTCCGAAGGGATGTCTTCGGTAATTTCTGCGTTGCCTAAATTTATGGCTTTATAGTGTAGCCCAAGTTTTTCAAGTTCTGATTTTACAATCAGTTTGCAGCGAATACTAACCATATTTTTGATGTGGAGCTCCATGCTGCTGTTTTTGATTAAAGCATTAAATCCTTTAATTATCCGGTTATAATCGGTGTGTTACTTGCTGATTCCCAAATTACAGGGAGGAACTTCAGCGTATTGTACCTTATTTTAATGGCAAAGGTTACTATTGATACGATTAATTGATATAAAATTGGCCTATTTATAGAAATTCGAAATATCTACAACCGACAAAAGACATTTGCCATTGTCGCCTGTTACAATGCCTTCCATATAAACCTGACACTGATTTTCGGAGTCGCTCCCGAGCATTATTTTGCACGATTCTTTCGACCTGCCCAAATATACCATGTTTAAAAATTCGTTGAATACCGGCAGTGTTTCTTCTGAAACGTATAACTTAAAGCTACTGTTTAATAAGCTAAAACGTCTGTCGCCAAGCAATTCGGCACCGGTAAAATTTAAATCGCAGATCATTCCGTTCTGATCGAGGGTAAAATAGCCCATCGGCGCAAAATCGTACATCATTGTATATTTTTTCAGCGACGACTCTGCCCTTTCGTTTGCCTGAACCAATTCTTCGTTCTGCATTTCCAGTTCTATCTGGTGCACCTGAAGTTCGTGGACCAGCCTTTTCACATCGTTTTCAACTGTCGAAGCGGTCGTTTTATCTTGCCTCACTCTCAGTTTTTCTTCTGCATTCTTTCTTAAAACCTCTGCGTTCGTGTAATCCTGTTCCTCGTTCATGGCAAAGTAGTTTAAAATCATTGTTTTAGATATTGTAGGAAGACCGAAGTCCGGAGACCGAATTTTCCCGCCCTTCATCTTCCATGTTTATTTTTATTACCGGTCACTTGCCTTCCGTCTTCAATCTCCCTGCTCCTCACTTCCGACTTCCGACTCCCGTCTTCCGACTCCCGTCTCCCGTCTCCCGTCTTCCGTCTTCCTTCTCCCTGCTCCTTGCTCCTTGCTCCCTGCTCCCGTCTTCCCCTACCTCTTCGCAATCAAAATTATTTCTGTTGCAACCTGCAAACTGTTGAAAAGGATATTTACTGTCCAGTCAACTTCGCACTTATTTCCTTCGGCTGCTGTCATCTCCATTTTATAGTTGGCATACACCTTTTCTTTCATCATTTTATGAAAGTCTTTTTCTGTCTTTTTCCGGAGCGGTTCCGAAACAAACTGCTGTATAAAACTTTGGCCGATTGTATCTTTGCGTTTCTTCCCGAAGAATTTTTCTGCTTCCGGATTAAATTCCAATACCTTAAAATCGCTTGATAATTTAAATATCAGATCTGGTGACGAATTCAAAATCAAAAGGTGAGCCTGTTCGTTTTCGTGTAATTTTGCTTCCAGTTGCTTCAGATCGGTGATGTTGAAGAACGTGATAACCAGTCCGTCAATCCGGTCTTCGAAGGTGCGGTAAGCCATGATACGCACCGAAAACCAACGTCCGTCCCTTGTCGGGATTTGCTTTTTTATAAAAACCAATGTCTTTAGCACTTCAATGGTATCCTCAACCATTTCAGGATAAATCAGGTCAGAAACCAGGTCGGTGAACGGCCGTCCGATATCGCTTTTTATTAGTTTGAAAATGTTTGTTGCCTGTGGGGTATATTGTCTGATATGTAATTTGTTGTCGAGAAACAGGGTGGCAATATCGGTGCTGTTGAGCAGGTTTCTCATGTCGTTGTTCACCCTCGAATAATCATCGATCTTCGATTGCAATTCGGCATTTACCGTTTGCAGTTCTTCGTTCAGGCTTTGCATTTCTTCCTTCGAACTCGTAAGTTCTTCGTTGGTCGATTGCAATTCCTCGTTGGTCGATTGTAATTCTTCGTTGGTTGATTTAAGTTCTTCCTGCGAAGTTTGCATTTCTTCGAGCGTATAATGCATTTCTTCGCGGGTATGCTGCAACTCTGCCTCAAGCTCCGATTGCGTAATATAAACGATGGTTTTATTACCTTTTTTTTTCTGAAGTTCAGCATCCGGAACCTTTGGCAAATCATTGAAAATAATCATTACCATCCCGTTTAAAGGTTCAGGTTTATCGATCCACTTGAGAGTAACGTTGATGTTTTGGGTGCCTCCGTTTGTACCAACTTTAATATTGTGCAAAACCACCGGTTCTTTTGTATGCAGGGCTTTACGGAATGCGATGGGGAAATCGTTGCGCAAACCCTCGCGAAGCATCGCAAAAATATTCAGGTTTGCCTTACCAACTGCCGGTTCCAGGTATTTTCCGGTGCGTCCGCTGATGTAAACAATGTCGCCTTTCTCGGTTACCAAAACTCCGGGAGGCGAAAAATGCTGCAACAATATTTTATCGGCAAGCGCTTCAATATTTTGGGGCAATTTAACTTGAATTTGTTTCTCCATATCAGTTGATTTAGACCGGGAAAATGATGAGGGAAAATCGAATAATTCGCGCACTGCCATAGTTTTATCGTACGGTTTGTAAAGCTTCAGTTTATTATCGGCGACCTTAAAAAGATGACTTTGAGTTCCGAGCGACTCAGAACTGCCAAGCACCATAATACCTTCAGGATTAAGGCTGTAATAAAAAAGCCCAAGTATTTTTTTTTGCAGTTCCGAATCCATGTAAATCAACAGATTACGGCAGGTAAGAATATCGAGGTTGGTAAATGGCGGATGCATGATAATATTGTGCTGCGCAAACACAACCATTTCCCTTATTTCAGTATTTATGCGGTAATTTTCATCCTGAAGGACGAAAAACCGGTTCAGCCGTTCGGGGGATACATCGGCAGTAATATTCGCCGGAAAAACTCCTTTTCTGGCAGCGTCAATCGCTTCATTGTCGAGATCGGTAGCAAATATCTGCAATAAAATGCCTCCGTGCGGTTTTATTTTTTCGAGCGCTTCTTTAAATACGATGGCAAGTGAATAGGCCTCTTCTCCGGTTGAACATCCTGCTACCCATGCCCTTAGCGTTGCGCCCTCCTGAAGGCCGGCAATCAGATTCGGCATAATCGTTTCTTTCAGCTTTTCCCAAACAGCAGGATCCCTGAAAAAATTGGTTACGCCAATCATCAGTTCCTTGAAAAGAATTTCCACTTCCTTCGGATTTTCTTTCAAAAAACTGACATACGAAGTTATTTTGTTGATTTGGTGCACTGCCATTCGTCTTTCGATGCGACGGTACATTGTGTTTTTTTTATACAATGAAAAATCGTTCCCGGTTTGTTTGCGCAAAAGGGCAATGATTTTTTCGAGCGAATTTTTGTCCTGAACTTCTGCGTCAGGAATTGATTTTATTTCAGGAATATGATTTAGAAATTTCACCAGACTTAAAGGCAGCTCTTCGGCCGGAGCTAAAATATCAACTATCACTGAGGCAATTGCATTGCGGGGCATGCTGTCGAATTTTGCTGTGGAAGGTTCCTGTACCATCACAATGCCGTTCTGTTCTTTTATGGCGCCAAGTCCCAGGCTGCCATCCGAGCCCATTCCCGAAAGAACCACACCCACAGCCTTTTCCTGTTGGTCATCAGCAAGCGAACGCATGAAAAAATCGATTGGAAGACGAAGTCCTCTTATTTCGACAGGATCGACCAGGCGAAGAGTTCCCTGGGATATTGACATGCTTTTGTTGGGCGGAATAACATACACTATGTTAGGCTTTACCGCCATACGATCTTTCACCTGAAAAACTTCCATGGCTGAAACTCGCTGAAGCAATTCGGGAAGCATTCCTTTTTGTGTCGGATCAAGGTGCTGGATGACAACATACGCCATGCCGCTGTTCTCGGGCACATGGCTCAGAAATTGCTCCAGTGCTTCCAAACCTCCGGCCGACGCCCCAATACAAACAATTGGGAAATTAACGTTCTCCGGTTCAGAAGGTTTTTTTCTTAACATTTTTGTGAATTTATTCTGGACTTGTTTCACCATTGTCTATGTTTAAAATTCACTTAAATATACAAAAAAATCGCTAGTGTCGTGTCAACCAACTCTTGTCACAACGTCATGC
>JAUYEQ010000705.1 GCA_030691295.1 Bacteroidota bacterium | reverse complement strand
GTGTCTCTTATCGACAACAAAAATAGCCGGAAAAATATTTTTTTCAGCATACTCTAACGTATTAATTTACAAGAATATTATTTTCGGGCTGAATCGCTGAAAATCACCCATTTCAAAACAATGGTCCTTGTCTGGATAATTCGAAGAATAAATCTGGATGAGAGAAACCCCCGATAACGCGTAAATTTTCAAGCCAGTTATATCAAATGACCAAATATCGGTTTTCCCATCACCATTAAAATCAGCGAGATAAACCTTATCGCCCCAACTTGGCACGGTACCTGAGCGATTGTTCAATAAAAAAGTTGTATTTACAGTGCTTGGAGTGAACGAATACATTTCCCAGGCGCTACTGTTTTTTGTAATAACTAAAAAGTCTTCAAACCCATCTCCATCGAAATCAGATGAACGATTATTGATATCATCAAAGACTTCTTTATATTCGGAGGTTTTGTTGGCAAATTCATGAGGAATTCCAAATTTAGCTCCATTACAGAGCATCCAATAATAAATTAATATCCCATTAGAATCAATAGGACGACCGATTATGATAAAATCATCTACGTTATCCCCATTTAGGTCTGTAATAACGATATCCCCAATAGGCTTAGCAGCTATTTTCGTATCACTTAAATTAAAACTTCCTTTTTTATTGTTGAGGTAAATTTTTGTAATGGTTTGTGTCGATTTGTCCAATGTTAACAAGTCTTTATACCCATCTCCGTTAAAATCGCCAGGAAAAAGTATTGAATTGGCAGAGATGTCGCTTTGTGGGATGATTAAAGTACTCAAACCTCCAAAAGCGGCATTTTCAGGTGCTTGGTAGGTAAAAGCTGTAGAATTTAAACGACTTCCGCTGGTCCCAAATTCAATCACCTCGTTCAAAACACTATAACCAAAATAACTATTTGATAGATAGTTGTATTTCAGTTCGTAAGTTTTAACAACATTGTTGTTGTATGCTACTGTAATTTTATCAAGCAACAAGTGTTGTTCTATTTTCTGACCTTTCAGGTACGAGATAGTCACATCGGTACGCAATTTATAAGTAAATGTGATTTTATTGGGGCCATAGCTAATTTCGGCTGGATAAACCATATAATTGTTCCTCATATACTTATAGCTGATCAGGTTGCCATACAAGTCGGATGTTTCGGTGAGATACCAATTCAACACCTCGCTATTTCCGTTGATTCGTTGACACCCGTCATCATTCGATCCGTATAGGTTCTTCAGCCCCGACTTAGTTTGGACCATGAATTTGCCTGGTCCGCTGCCGCTGGTCGATTGTGATTGTATTCTGGAAAACTCATCAATCTCTGTCCGGTAGGTGCCCTGATCGGCACCGTAAGAGCCAGAAGTCAGAACCAGACGTTGCCCGTCGAGGATAAATCTGTCATTGCTAGTCAGGTCAACTCCAGTTGCAGTCCCATCGTTATAGATTGTTTTTCCTGTTCGGCCAATCGCTGAGATTCCCCCTATCTGCCAACCGTAACCGGCAACGCCAGGTCCCGAATTGCTTGAATATACCAACGACAAAGAAGGAGCCAATCCATTTACTCCCGGTAATAGATCAATTGGGATAGCATAGCTTGCTCCCCCACCCGCATTTACATCAAACGCACCTTTGGTGGAACCTACCAAATAGGGGAAGGTATTGAGCGAACGGCTTGCCGGATCAACAACTGTTTGGTTATATGAAACAGATCCGGTTAGGTAAGCATTTACAATTTCAGCCAGCATGGTGCCGCCGTTTGGATAATATGAATATCCGGCCACAAATGTAATACTGTTGGTGGCCTGGTGGAGCTGAGTACCGATCTCTGCGGTGTTTAAGGTCAAATCATAGGGTTGCCCAATGGCCGTAAACGCGCAGATCAACCCCATTAAGAATGTATATAGTATTCTTTTCATGACAATTCTGTTTTATGTGTTTTGATCTACTGGAATTATTCCTTAATGATTTTCCACTCTTTCTTTTCCTGTCCGATGTGGATAACCATGATGTAAAACCCCGGGGGATGTGCAGACAGGTCAACTTCATTTCCGTTAGAAATAGCCGATTTCTTAACAATCAGCTTTCCACTCGGGTCAAACACGCTGATCGTAGATTCTGCATTGCTTAGTTCAGGGAAATCAATTAGGAGAAGACCTTTGGTTGGATTAGGGTATATGCGCGTCTTTTGCAGACCGATTTGGTCATTCAGCGGTTTTTCAGCTTGTTTTACCTGAAGCGTATCAACACAAATGGTGGCGCTTTTCAGCAGGACTACCGCACGTGTTAACCGGTTTCCGCTGGCGTCGTATGTAAAACCGTATTTAGGTTGAGCAGGGGCGGTTGCTGAAAATAAAACTAAAGATAGCAACAATGCCAGTATGTGTATATGTTTCATATTGCCTACTTTTTATTGATAAGCTTTTTCAACTCTTCAATCTGCACTTGTTGCTCTTTCATGGCTTCAACTAAGATGGGGATCAAACTTGTGTAGCTTACCGAATAAAGGTTACTGGTGGTATCAAGAAAAACCACTTCAGGGAAAATTTCTTTAAGTTCTTGTGCCAGAAAACCGATTTCATTTTTACCTTCCTGTTCAAGTGCTTCCTTCATTTTGGTATCCGAAACTTTAAAATAGTCTGGCTTAATATCATACCTGACACCTCTTAATTTTGTAATTTTTACAAGGGCATTCTCCAGAGTCTTAATATTTGTCTTTACTGATTCATCAGATGTTGTAGTAACCGCCCGTGCAATAACATGGTCGGCATATACCAAGGCAAATCGTTTACTTGATGTGCCAAGACAACCATACCAGTCATCTGCCGGACGAATTGTAGCTAAGTTTCCGTATCCGGTATTATCGAATACCAAACTTCCACCACTAAGGGCAAAAAACCTACCAGTACCAAACCAGTCTAGATTATAAGCCGGGGCAGTCTGATTTATCCCCACATACCCGTTACTGGCCACTTTAACCTGCGCTACCGCGCCATACGAAAGTGTCATAAAACCCAACACTAAAATAATAAAGAACTTTTTCATACTTTTGATTGTTTTGTGGGTGGCTTTCGCCCCCGGTTTATAAATAGTTATTTGTATTAATTGCCCCGTTCTGCCTCGTCCGCAGAGCGGGGTTTTTGTTTTGAATGAGAAAACATTCGAAATTGTATGCCTTCAATCTATTAATTCTAAAAAAGGGGAAAAGTACCCCCCCCCGCTATTATGTTGTACAACATTGCATAATCGCAAAGAATTTTTTAATCACTTTTTTTGTCGTTTCACTTATAAAATACGATGGTTCGAATAAAAAAACAGTCACTTCGTGCAAAAAATTCTATTTAACCGGATGGCGAAAAAATATTTCCAGCCCTTTTAGGCCTGTTAACGCCATCCATGAATTTGGATATTTCAAAAAAAATACTGCGATCGTAGCCTCGTTAAAACAAGCCGTGCTTCCCGGCTCCCAATTTCGTCGCTTGTTTGCCAGGCATCAATGTATTTTTTGAACTTTTATGCCCTTACCCAACATAAATTCGATTTATTTCAAAAATAATTCATTGAGCATGCCGAACATTTGATTTAATTATTGTAACTTGGTTGACGATACCCAAGCAGGTCAATCAATTAATCTTTAAAAAAAAAATCAATGAAGCAGTCAGAATCAAATTACCTTACAATGGTGCAGGCAGTGCTGGCCAATCTGAGGAAAGATCACGCATTCTGGTCAGAAGAACCGGAAATTGTTTCGGAAGTTGAAGCAATCGAATCTGAATATAACCTCGCGACCGAAGGGCTGGGACTTGTTTCAGGCCTCGACTCAACAGGTTATACCCATTCGAAAAATTTCACTCTCGACACTACCATTCGCTCTACCTTCAAGCTTTGCCGTAAAATGTGTGTTTATGCACGCCGCAACAACGACAATGTACTTCTGCAGCTTGCCGATCATTCGGTAAGCTCACTCTCTGCCGGCATGGAAAAAGATGTGATTAGCCGCTGTAATGCAATAATAAATAAAGCGGAATCGATGCTCAACGTTTTGTCGCCGTTTAAAATTACAGCTGATGAACTTGCAAATATCCGCCAGCTTATCGGGGTTTACAATGGGCACATCGAAGGGCGTTCGACTGTAAAAACAAGCAAAACAGTTTCAATTCAGGATATTTCGGATCTGGTCGGGTCACTGAACAACCGGATTGCCATTCTTGACGATATGATTGAAGGTTTTATAGAAGACGAAGATGTAATTGCCCGGTACAAAGCAGCAAGAATAATTGTAAATTACGGTAAAGGAAAAACAGCAAAACAGGCTGAATCAACCGCTGCCGAAACCGCCGCAAATTAATTCACAATTAAAGCCTGAAAATCAAAATGGGTGTGTCGCTAAAAGTCTAATCCACTACCTGCTTGGTAAACTTTGAGAACCCAATGCTTTTTTCAGGCTTTATATTTTCTTTCCATCAACATTGACCGGCCCGGTTTATTTACTTCTTTTCACCCGAAACCGTTAACTTGTCACCCGATATGATCTACTTGCCTCCCAATATGGTCTAATCGACACATAATATCGTCTAAACGACCTTCAACATTGGCTAATCGCCTCATTAAATGAACCAATTGCCTGTTCACATTGATTAATCGTCGCATCAAATCAATGAATCGACACATGAAGTGGACAAGTTGGCGCATGAAGTGGACAAGTTGGCACATGAAATCAATGAATCGACACACGAAACGAACAAATTGCCTGTTCACATTGATGAATCGCCGGGTAATATCAACGTTTCGCCTTTACATTCGCGAGAATTAGTGCATATCCAGAGGAGAATAAAATAAAAACACGGAGAAGCCTGAGAAACAAGTTGAAAATCTTAGAATCAAGCACAATTCAGAATTAAAATGTTGACTAAAATCATGCTTTACAGATATTCTAAATTTTCTGTAACAACCTGATTGATTGTTTCTTTACCAAATTGTTAAGCACATTGAAAAAAGTAGTTCCAATTCAAAATACCTTTTATCTTTGCAATCGAATAAAAAAAAAAGTAATAAACAAAAATACAACCATGAAAGTAACAGTAGTTGGTGCCGGAAATGTTGGAGCTACCTGCGCACAGATCGTAGCCGAAAAAAACATTGTAAAAGAAGTAGTTTTACTTGATATTAAAGAAGGATTGTCAGAAGGAAAGTCATTGGACTTGTGGCAAACTGCCCCCATTAATTATTACGACACCCGTTTGGTCGGAGCTACCAACGACTATTCAAAATCAGCTGATTCTGATGTTGTTGTTATTACATCAGGTGTTCCGCGCAAACCGGGAATGAGCCGCGACGATTTGATTTCGATCAACGCAGGCATCGTAAAAAGCGTTACCGAAAACGTCATCAAATATTCGCCAAATGCCATTATTATCGTTGTTTCGAACCCATTGGACGTAATGACGTACGTTGCTTATGCGGTTGCAAAAACATCGAAAAACAAAGTGATGGGTATGGCCGGAATCCTCGATACTGCCCGTTACCGTGCTTTTCTTGCCGAAGCTTTGGATATTTCGCCACGCGACATTCAGGCTTTATTAATGGGCGGACACGGAGACACGATGGTTCCACTACCCCGCTATACAACGGTTTCAGGCATTCCTGTTACTGAAATGATTGACAAAGAAACTTTGGACAAAATTATCGACCGTACCAAAAAAGGTGGCGGCGAATTGGTAAACCTGATGGGAACTTCGGCCTGGTATGCTCCGGGTTCGGCTGCTGCACAAATGGTTGAAGCAATTGTGATGGATCAGAAACGCATCTTCCCATGTTGTGTGAAAATGGAAGGCGAATTTGGCTTAAACGATGTTTTTGTTGGTGTTCCGGTTAAACTGGGCAAAAACGGAGTGGAGAAAATCATAGAAGTTAATTTGACCGCTGACGAACAGGCTTTGTTGGTTGAATCGGCTGCTTCAGTGAAAGAAATCATGGACGTTGTTGACGGAATGAATATTCTTTAGTCTTTTTTAGGACAAAACAAACAATAAGCTATATATTTGGAGCCTCTGCGAGAAATTGCAGGGGCTTTTTTTAGTGTCTATATAGAAAGAAAAAAGATATACATATTGTAATTATTTACTCACCCCGTCGCATCTTCGATGCTCTCCCCCCCTCTTTAAAAAAGAGAGGGGGGAAGGCCGCCTGCGGACTTCGGGGTGAGTTGTGAATATTAACTATTGATATTATATATCTAATTGAAGGATGGAACTTTTTGCTTTATGATTGAAATACCGCTACAAATAATTGAACTCGAAAAGGATAATTATCACATCCTGATTGATGGGGAATTTCAGGATGGAACTCCATCCTGCTGGATTATCGACACGGGAGCATCAAAATCGGTGCTGGACATCAACCAGGATCTTTACTTCGAAGTGTTGGATTCCGACAATGAAGATGACTATCACAGCGCTGGAATTAATCAGGGAATGATGGAAACTTCAGTAGGAAAAATGTTCTTCCTGAAGCTGGGAAAATTGGAAATTACCGACCAAAAAGTTGCCCTGATTGACCTGAATCATGTAAATGAAATATACGGAAAATACAGTTCTCACAAGATCGCCGGACTTCTGGGAGGCGATATCCTTATGCAGTACAAATGCCTGATCGACTACAATAAAAAAACAATTCAGTTTCATATTCCGTAGGCTGCCCGACAACAGAAAACAGACATCATATTATTTCAAAAAAAACTATATATTTGGCGGCTGAAAAAATGGATTTATGAATCTGAAGAAATACATTTCAAAACATTCGTTGTTGCGCCTGTGCCTGCTCATTGCCATGGTATGCGCTGCTGCTGTGTTTGATATGTACAATGCCGCCAATCAGAAATTTGCCGATTTAAATACGAAAACCTCTACTGAAAATGATTTCGAAGCCGGCAAAATGTTTTTATTCAACCAGGTAAATACATTCAGTTTAAAAACAGTAGCAGGCGAGTACTTTATACGCTTCCGTTTTGCATGCACCCAAAATAAATTTCTATTAAAACATTATAATTTACGGACTTTTCAACTGATGAAAGCTGAATCATCGCATTCATTCGCAACAGCTGCCTGTTCGTTTCATTCACTGCCTTTTAACCGGGTTATCTATTCCAGTCCCGACGACACACCACCACTTTCATAATTTTCAGCTTCTCTTTTATCAGGAAGAATTGCGTGCGGACCAGAAATCGTTCCATTCAATTGCAAGAGCAGCAAAATCACTTTTCCTGAATAAATTATACCGTTAACAATATTTTCAAACAATTTAAATTTTTTACAAATGCAAAACAAAGGTGCAATTAGACTTTTTGCAATACTCATTGGTTTGATTTGTGTTTATCAGCTTAGCTTCACTTTTTTTGCGAACAAGGTTGAAAAAGACGCCAGAGAATATGCAAAAGGTGACAAACAAAGGGAACTCACTTACCTTGACTCAATGTCGAGCGAAGTGGCCTACAACTTATTGGGAATTCGCAAATACACGTTCAAAGAAGTAAAAGAACTCCAGCTCGGTCTTGGTCTCGACTTGCAGGGAGGTATGAACGTTACCCTCGAAGTTTCAGTGGTAGAACTGATCAAATCACTGTCAAACCACAGCAAAGATTCAACATTTACAGCCGCGATGAGGCTGGCAGTTGAAAAACAGAAAGACAGTCAGGACGATTTTGTTACGATCTTCGGAAAATCATTTGAAGAAGTGTCGCCGAACGGAAAACTGGCTTCTATTTTCAATACCCTTGAATTAAAAGATCAGGTTAAATACAATTCGACGAACAAGGAAGTTTTGGATGTATTGCGCAAAGAAACAAAAGTAGCAATCGACAACTCTTTCAACATTATCCGCACCAGGATTGACCGTTTCGGCGTTGCACAGCCAAACATCCAGCCGTTACAGACTGCCGGACGTATTTTGGTAGAACTTCCGGGTGTTGACGATCCAAAACGTGTTCGGAAACTGTTGCAGGGAACTGCCAACCTCGAATTCTGGGAAACTTACGACAACACCGAAGTTTATCCATACCTCGCACAGGCAAACCAGAAACTGGTAGAAATTCTTGCACTGAAATCAGATGGATCAATTGCTCCAGCTGATACAACAGCAACTCAGGTTGCTGTTGCCGATACTACCAGCAGTTTGCTTAGTGAACTGGAAGCTGCAACAACCACCGACTCTGCTTCAGTTGACCCATCGGGTGATATGGCAAAACAGTTCCCGCTGTTTTCAGTATTGTCACCAAGCGCTACCCCACAGGGCGAATTATTTCCCGGAGCTGCTGTTGGTACTTCTCACTTTAAAGATACAGCAACCGTAAATTCTTACCTGAAAATGGATCAGGTAAAAGCTTTGCTTCCTCGTAACCTTACTTTTAAATGGACTGCAAAAGCCATTGATGATGAGGAAAAATTCTACCGTTTGATAGCCATTAAAGTTACCGGTCGCGATGGCCGAGCACCACTTGAAGGCGATGTAATTACCGATGCCCGTCAGGATTACGCCGAAATGGGCAGCCGTCCGGAAGTAAGCATGACCATGAACAGCGAAGGCGCTAAAATCTGGGCACGTTTAACCAAAGAAAATGTTGGAAAATCAATAGCAATTGTTCTCGACAACTAT
>JAUYEQ010000677.1 GCA_030691295.1 Bacteroidota bacterium | reverse complement strand
CCGCCACCGGTAATTTTTGCCGGTATCAGAAATAGAGTCCACGATAATACGTAGAGGATTAGCCCAGTCAGCATAATGGTATAATCCTTAATAACCGTTTGAATTTTTTCTTTTTTTTGAAATGTCATTTTCTGATTGAATTTGATTGTTTTTATCCGGATTTAAATGCAAAATACGGAACTATTTTCCGGTTGCAAAACAAAGGTCTTCTATGCCGGTATTTTATGTGAAAAATCAGCAAAAGCCAGACTTAATGAAAAGGTTACATTGAGAAACAATTCATAAAAAAAGCACAGAACCTTCATCCTGTGCTTAATATTATTCTATAAACCTTATTTCCTTTTGATTGTCGTTTTTAACCTTTCCCGTAGAACTTTTGGATTCCTGCTGAAATGGAAAATAGCAAAAACATTGATGATATCATCTGTATTGTAAAAGTATATTCCATATGGAAATCGTTTGACAATTGACATTCGGATTTGCTTTCTTATGCATGCAAATTGCTTGGGATTATCTTGAATTCGATGAATGGATTTTTCAATTTCTTGAATAAAATCCCGATCCAGACCTTCTTTATGTGAAACATACCAATCGGAAGCTATCTTCAAGTCAGCCTCGGCGGTGGCATTGATTATCATTCGATATTGTTTCACCTATGAAGAGTTTTTGTACGGGACTGAATATTATATTTCGAATTAAACTGTACCAATTTTAACGGTTTAAGAGTCCATTTTTCACTTCATCCCAACTCTTCCCCTCAAATGGGTTTTTGAGTACCTGTTGATATCGTCTTTCCAATTCTTGTTCCATATCATCTGAAAGTCCGGTTTCATCTTCATAAACACTAACAAACGGACTGTTACCGAATAGTTTTTCAATCTGCTGGATAATCTTTCCAGCTTCCCTTTTATCTTTAGTAATCTTTATTGTGTAACTCATAGAAGAATATTTTAATGTATATGGATTTTTGGTTGCTGTTTTCAAAGATAATAAATCTGACCTAAAATTAGTTTCCTGAAAGTGTGCACAACAAAAAAAGCACAGAACCTTCATCCTGTGCTTTTCCAAATTCTGGTTAAATCAGTTTTATATCACCACGTTCACAATTTTATTCGGAACTACAATTACCTTTTTCGGGGTCTTTCCTTCGAGCCATTTGATCGATGTTTCGTGCGCCAGAACTGCCGTTTCAATTTCTGAAATAGGTATTCCAAGCGGCAATTCAAGTTTGAAACGCACCTTTCCATTGAACGAAACCGGGTATTCAAATACTTCCTCTGTTAGCATAGCTGGATCAAACTCTGGCCACGGCTCGTAAGCCAAAGTCTCAGCGTGACCATACATTTGCCACAACTCTTCGGCAAAATGAGGTGCATAAGGCGCCAGTATTTTGGCAAAAGTTTCAGCCGTTTGTTTGCTCACTTTCCCCTTTTTCATTGCCAGATTATTGAACACCATCAAGGCCGAAATTCCGGTATTGAATTTCATGTTCTCGATATCAAAAGCCACCTTTTTAATGGTTTGATGAAGTAGTTTCAGTGTTTCCTTGTCGTCGGCTTCATCCACAATATTTTCAGGAGTTCCAAAAAAGCGGGATGCACGGTTCAGGAAGCCGAAAACTCCTTTCACGCCGTTTTCCATCCATGGTTTGGTATCGTCAAGCGGGCCCATGAACATTTCGTACAAACGAAGCGAGTCGGCTCCGAATTTAGTCACTACATCGTCAGGATTCACCACGTTTTTCAACGATTTCGACATCTTGGCAACGATCTGGTTCAGTTCTTCACCGGTTTCGATGTGGAAATATTTGCCTTCTTTTTCTTCTACCAAATCGCTGGCAACTTTGGCGCCGGTAGCAGTTTCGTATGCAAACGCAAGGATCATCCCCTGGTTAAACAACTTCTGGAAAGGTTCGGGAGTCGAAACAATTCCCAAATCGAACAATACTTTGTGCCAGAAACGCGAATACAGCAAATGCAAAACAGCATGTTCGGCGCCGCCTACGTACAAGTCAACCGGCATCCAGTAATTCTCAAGCTTTTTGTCGAAAATTGATTCGTCGTTGCGCGGGTCGATGTAACGCAAATAGTACCAGCACGATCCGGCCCATTGCGGCATGGTGTTGGTTTCGCGGCGACCTTTGCGACCATTTTTGTCGGTCACATACAGCCAATCGGTTGCGTTGGCCAATGGCGATTCGCCACCTTCGCCCGGTTCGTATTTTTCCATCTCCGGAAGTTCAACCGGAAGATCTTCATCAACCAAAGTCACCTCGCCATCTTCCCAGTGAATCACCGGAAAAGGTTCGCCCCAGTAGCGCTGACGGCTGAACAACCAGTCGCGCAGTTTGAAATTGGTAGTGGCTTCTCCGATTCCGTTTTCGCCCAACCACGCGATCACTTTGGCGATGCCCTGTTTTTTGTTCAGGCCATTCAAATCAAGCTTGATTGCCGGGTTGGCAGAATTGATGTATGCTCCATCTTCAGTCCAGCAAGCTTGTCCGGCCAGAACTTTAGCACGGGTTTCGTCATCGGCATTCTTCGGATCGAGAATACAAACCACCGGAATATCGAATTTCTGAGCGAACTCAAAGTCGCGGTTATCGTGTGCAGGAACAGCCATGATGGCGCCGGTTCCGTAACCCATCAAAACGTAATCGGCTATCCAGATCGGAATCGGCAAACCGGTGATCGGGTTGATGGCATTGCGTCCGGTGAAAACTCCGGTTTTGTCTTTGGCCAGTTCGGTGCGGTCCAAATCCGACTTCAGCGACGAAGCATGTATGTATTGTTTTACTTTTTCAACATTTTCAGGAGTCACCAACTTTTCGAGCAACGGATGTTCAGGAGAAACAACCATGTAGGTGGCTCCAAACAAGGTATCTGGACGGGTGGTGTAAACCCGTAATTTTTCTTCCAGCCCTTCAATCGCAAAATCAACTTCTGCGCCGATTGATTTACCGATCCAGTTTTTCTGCATGTCCTTCACACCTTCCGGCCAATCCAAATCATCAAGGCCTTGAAGCAAACGTTCGGCATAGTGAGGAATGCGGAGTAACCATTGTTTCAGGTTTTTGCGCGTTACCTGATTGCCGCATTTTTCGTGTGCTCCATCGGTCAGCACTTCTTCGTTGGCACAGACTGTTTTGCACGACTGGCACCACCAAACCTGCGCATTGTCGTAATAGGCCAGTCGTTTTTCGCCAATGTATTTATTGACCGCCTCAATTCCCTCCGCCTGAATTTCAGCAGGAATGGGAAGTTCACTGATTGGCCTACCTTTTCCGGCTTCGGCATCGAACCAGGTATTGAACAATTTGGTAAAAATCCATTGAGTCCAGCGGAAATATTTTGGATCGGTGGTATTTATTTCGCGGTCCCAGTCGTAGCTCAATCCGAGCGCTTTGATCTGACGGCGGAAATTATCGCAATTGATGTTGGTGGTAACAGCAGGGTGAGTTCCGGTTTGAATGGCATATTGTTCGGCGGGCAAACCAAAAGCGTCCCAACCCATCGGATGCAGCACATTAAAGCCTTTCATGCGCTTGTACCTGCTGATAATGTCCGTAGCAGTATAGCCTTCCGGATGTCCAACGTGCAAACCAGCTCCCGAAGGATACGGAAACATGTCCAACACGTAATATTTTGGTTTCGAGAAGTCGTTCGTGGTTTTAAACGTTTTGTGTTCCTCCCAGTATTGCTGCCATTTCGGCTCAATTTCCCAGAATTTATATTCCATTTTTATGAGTGTGATAAAGGTTTCTGATAACGAGCCGCAAAGATAGAAAGATTGTGCCAAGTTTAAAACCAGGCTTTGGTAATTTCAAAGTCCAAACTTTATTACCGTATGTCCTGATTATCAAAAACCTATTTCACTTTCTAGAATTTCAGCAAAACCGAGGCATGGGGTTCAACCGAAACAGTGAATTCATCGGCAACTGTTCCTTTGTCTTCCTTTTATAAAAGTGTAAACATAACCGTATACTTTTTGAATGACCCATTTGTCGTTTCCCTCAAGAAAAAAAATCAATTTCCAGAATCATCGTTATTTAGAATGATTCAATTTTGGAATTTGCATTTTTCTTCATAAATTAGTAAAGCCCTTACTTAGAGCACATCACATTTCATTTATTTTATTTTTTTAACACTAAAACTAAAAAAGAATCTTATGAAAGAAAAAAAACTTGAGTTATTCGTGACAGGCTTACTTATCATTGCATTTAGCCTGTTTTCATGTACAAAGGATCAGTTGGATCCTAACAACGACAAGAATGACCTGAGCCTAAAAGCGGGAGTTTTAAAAGGAACCGCTCTTACGCCGATTGAGCAGCTTGGCAAAAGCCTCTATTTCGACAAGATCTCTGTTCCAAACAGCATGGCTTGTGCCGATTGTCATGCACCTTCTGTAGGTTTCACCGGACCAATGGCCGGGATCAACATTCATGGTGCAGTATATCGGGGTGCCGACGCCCAAAGTTTTGGCGATAGAAAACCACCAAGCGCTGCATATGCTACTTTTAGTCCGATACTTTACTACGATGCTACTGAAGGTTTATTTATTGGTGGCAATTTCTGGGATGGAAGAGCTACCGGCGAACGTTTGGGAAGTCCTGCTGCCGAACAGGCTTTGGGCCCGTTCCTGAATCCGGTGGAGCATAACAACCCGGATGTCTTCACTGTTCTCAAGAAGATTGAGAAAGCAAAATACATCGACCTTTGGGAAGAAGTATGGGGGGAGCCGTTCAGTACTGCGGTAGAAAAATGGATGGAAAATTACGACCGTGTCGGTTTGGCCATTGCCGCCTATGAAGCCTCCCCGGAAGTCAACCAATTCTCTTCAAAATTTGATTACTACCTGCAGGGGAAAGTTCAATTAACCGGGCAAGAAGCAGTGGGACTTGAAGTGTTTAATGGAAAAGGAATGTGCAATTTATGTCATATTAGCGAAGGAGAAAGACCTCTCTTTACTGATTTCACATTCGACAATCTGGGAACACCCAAAAACCAAAAAAATCCTGTCTATAAATACAATCCTGGATTTATAGATTATGGGTTAGGCGGTTTTCTGGCAACACGCGACGATTATAGCGCTTATGCCGCTGAAAATATGGGAAAACACAAAGTACCTACGTTGCGTAATGTTGGCAAAAAACCAGGCAAGGGCTTTACAAAAGCGTATATGCACAATGGTGTGTTTAAGTCGTTAAAAGAAGTGGTACATTTTTACAACACACGCGATGTTGAACCCTGGCCTGCTCCTGAAGTTGCTGAAAATATGAATACAGACGAACTTGGAAATCTTGGCTTAACCGAAGCCGAAGAAAATGCACTGGTTGCCTTTATGGAAACCTTATCCGATGGATATGTAATGAAGAAATAACAGCGTATCAATCCACAAAAAAACCGGCTGACTTTTCGTTGCCGGTTTTTTTGTGTGAGAACTAATCGGTCAACAAAAAATGCCAACTTTATTTCCAAATAACCGAGCGCATAGAAATACTACCCATCTGAAATTCAGAGTTAAAAAATTCGGGTTGATCGGTTTTCGCTTTCATGCCAAGAACATACAACAATGGCAAGAAATGATCATATGAAGGATGCGCCATTTGTGCCAGTGCGCCCAATTCCTGAAACTTTATTATGGAATCATCATCTCCTGATTCAATCCAACTGGCAATCTGGCTGTCAAACTGTTGTGACCAGTCATGAATTGTATCATCAAAACGAAGTTGTCTCAGGTTGTGAACAATGTTTCCGCTTCCAATTACCAGCACGCCTTTTTCACGAAGCTGACTGATTTGTTTGGCCAGATTGTAATGATATTCCATTGGTTTGGAATAG
>JAUYEQ010000674.1 GCA_030691295.1 Bacteroidota bacterium | reverse complement strand
CCGGAACAGATAGCAGCAATTATAGCTTAAACGTCTTTATTGACAAGTTTTCCCAGTTTCCCGTAACCCTCTTCAACACCAGCAATCAACGTTTTGGCGATGTTGTTGTAATGGGCTTTTTTTGTTTCCGTTTTGTCTCTTTGCTCCGGGTGATTGGCCTGGTCGCGCAATTTATTTCTCAGTAACATGGTATCCTGAACAATCTGAAGCGCCTCTTCATCATTTGGCTTTTGGTACAGATTGGTGTAAGTGATACTGTCAAGAATCAGGTCTGACACTACATAATCAATCTCTTTTTTTAATCTCCGTCTTGTTGTCATAGCTTTATTTTTTTAATGATGATAATGGATATTTCAGTGATTTTGAATCGAGTAACAATGCTTTTACCGAACCTACCTGAATTTCAGATTCAACCTGGACAGGCAAATGATTTTTATCGTCGGTAAACCAAACTTTCATGTACTCCCCTTCCGGGAAAAAATCACCTTGCAGTAAATATACTGAAACTTTATGACACCGGTATTCATTTCCATTCCGGGTTTTCACATTCTCTTTTCCCAGATACCGGAAATAAAGGTCAGCCACCTTCCGGTCAATCAGCATCCGGTACGGAACTTTTTGACCAACAAAGAGGTTGTTGAAATCGAATTTCCGGAAATGGTAAGCCGTTGCAAGTAAATCATAGGTGTTTTCCTGAACAGGAATCCTGCCTGTATAAAGAGGTTTATCTTCCTGCCTGATGCGTGTTTCAATTTTTCCGGTTACATAATCGAACGAATACTCGTGAACAGAATTCATCTTTGCATGGTTTAACACCCTGCGCGAATACAATGGTTTGAACGTATCGTAATTACTGAAAACTTCGAAAGTGTCGCGTACGCTGTAGAGCAAATCATAAGCTTTGAATGTTTTTCCAACTGCCTTTAAATGCCATGCTTTTTGCTTTTTATACTGAATAGTATCAGCCCTGAATTCCACCTCGCCGCTTTGTAACCAAATAAAATGCCAATTGTAATAGGCTCCGTAACGGGCATATTCGCCGCTTTTAAAAGGATAGTCAACGCTTTGTCCTGAAGCCATTTCAGGAGACAAGAAAGACGAAAACAGCAGCAACACGAGTAATAGCTTAATCAACGGGTTGCACTCCTGCCTTTTTATCCTGTTCCTTTTTGCGGGCCTTTTCTTTTTCAAGTTCTTCGTCAATCAATTCTTTTATGATGGTCGGATCGTATTCAATTTCAAGGTTTTCCTTGTATTCGAAGTTCGAACGCACCTTGATGATTTTGGGAAAATAAATGACCTTCTCTGGTTGAATATTACCCGCCAGAAATCCGGTATCCCAAATTCCGTTTGAGTTTGAATCAATGATAACCCTGATTTTATACTTTTCAGGTTTCAGGTATGGGAATTCAATTTTCCCATCCTCGAGGATCTGAATTTTCTGCAAAACGCGCTCATCCTTGTCGTTCGCCAAAAGCTGAACAATAGCCGGTCCCTGAAGATTTGAGAGCGTCAGTATTATTTTTCCGTAGTAATCTTCCTTTTGTGTCCTGAATTTCTGTTTGACCGGAAGGCTTGGAAACCCATAGATATTGCGGGCAGCAGCCGAATCAATCTGTAACTGATAATTTGAATTTTCCTCCCAGTCGTATTCTATGAAATACTTTCTGATCGAATTGGTATCTTTTACAACCACTATCGAAATTTCTGTCTGGACCGTATCGATCATTGAATAAAGCCTGACCATGTTCGTCTCGAACGAAAGCAGTGGTTCGGGGGCTTCAATATTTATCCTCTGGTATAAATCGTGTGCCGAAGAGTTGATATTGTTCAACAAAATAATGGTGGGAACCTCCACAACTTCATCCTTTTTTCTTCTTTGTTTAGGCGCTTTGGGCGCGGTGTAAACCATCTCAATTGTGTCGAGCATGTTTACCAGCTGGTTCAGCGAGTCGAGCACTTCGTATCTAAGTTCAAACAATACGGTGTCGCGGTTACTTATCAGCGTGTCGGTCAGCCAAACCGTAATCGAATCGCGTTTCAGGTTCGATTCAATAAAATTCCATTCCCCTGTAGCAAAGGGCTTTAAAAGATTTACCTTAAAGGAATCACTCAGCGATTCAGCGAAAAAGAAATCGCATTTATTGGCCTGACTGCGTTTGTACGAATTGAGGAACTGATCAAATTTTTCTTCTTCAAACATCATCAGGTACTGTGGTCCGGGAGAATAGTCAACATGGCCCGACACCACAATCGTATCATTTCCTTCAACAATGGTATCGTTTTCAGGATGAAAAATTGCTGAAGGAACTATTAATGAATCGGCAAAAGCAATCAGTTCTGCATTCTGATTGTAAGTCAGACTATTGTCAGCATCGGTAACTGCATACAGGCGGTAGTTGCCAGCTGCAACATTATCAATCATGAAAAAGCCTTCCTTATTTGTTTTTGCAATATAATCAGGAATGCTGTCGATAAAAAAGGTATAGTCCAATTGGCGGTGCAAAACGACCAGTACTTTTTCAACCGGTTCCTGATTCAGGGCATTTTTTACATATCCGGCAACACGCAAACTATCAAATGTTTCACCGGTACTGAAAGAAAACCGCAAATCTTCAATCGGGTTTTTTTCATTGTTGTCGGCAACTGCATCTTTAAAATCAAGAGAATATGTCGTTTCCTTCTTCAGATCCTCCGCAAATTCAATAATCAAAGTTTTGCCCTTCATTTTAATGACAGGCTTCTTTTTCATCGGAGGCGAAATGACCAGTTTTTCACTTATTTCATCCGGAACAATGTATTCATCGAAAGTAAAACGGAGGTCGGAACCTGTAAAATTTGTTCCGCGTAAGGTGGGAACTGTTTTTACGATGTACGGTGGAATCGTATCTTTTTCGCCACCGTTTGGCATTCCCTGATTGGCACAGGAAGTATAAAAGATCAGGTAAAAAAGCGAAATACCAAACAAAAGTGGTACAATACTTTTCAGCCTGAAAAAACTTACTATTAAATTGCCTGAAGAAATCCGCTGCGGATTTTCATTGTTGTCAAAACCAGAGTGCTCCATAGTTGTATAATCCGTGCAAACTTACAAATTCCTGAAAATATACTCTATAAAGCACTGTTAATTTATCTTATCACCGGTAATCTCCCAATAGTTCAGGCTAAAGCAGGTTGGCCACTTTGGTTAAGCCCGGAACATTGATAAACTTTATTTTCCTGCCTTGCAGGTCAATCAGCTGATCCTGCTTGAATTCAGAAAGTAACCTGATCACACTTTCGGTAGCAGTACCGACCATATTTGCAAGTTCTTCGCGGGTAAGCGAAATCTGCAATGTATTGGAATTATCAAGTTCAAAGTTTTCTTTCAGGAGTAACAGGACTTCGGCAAGTCGTTCGCGAACAGATTTTTGGGCAATATCGGTGATGTAATCATTTGCCTCGCGCAACTCTTTACAAACGATTTGCAGCATGTGGTGGGCAAATTGCCAGTTGTTCTGTATCAGGAACAAAAGCGTTTGATACGGAATGTGGCTTAGCACACTTTCCTCGATTACTTTTGCTGTGGTACAGGCCAATTCCTGACTTAAAAGCGAGCGGTAGGCAATAATATCGCCCTTTTTGGCAAAGCGTATGATTTGCTCTTTTCCATCGATACCCGTTTTGAATATTTTTAGAATGCCTCGTGTAACGCAGTAAAAACCTGTTAACCGACTTCCCTCCCTGTAAATAATGCTTCCTTTTTTGTACAACGAACAGGTTTTGTCGTAATTGAGCTGGGCAATTTCCTGTACGGTAAGTTTTTTAAACAATTGGAATCCTTCCAGATCGCATTCATCATCGGTAGGTCGCTTAATTGAACTTCTCATTGAGTTATTTTGTTAATAGATTTAACAATGCTAAGGCTTCGATGTCACGTTGAAATACGTTTTCTTAATTTTCAAGGTGATACTTTTCCTCAGATTTTAAACGTAAAAATAACTTATTTATTCAATAGTTGATATGAAACATGTACTTGACTTGGCCTGGAAACAAAATTTAGCATTCGAATGTGATATGGACGGACATCATTTGGTGGTTGACGCATCGAAAGAAGGTGGCGGCGATGATCTCGGGGCACGACCAAAAAAACTGATGCTGACCGCATTGGCTGGTTGCACCGGCATTGATGTGATAATGATTCTGAAAAAAATGAAGGTTGAACCGGAGGCTTTTAATGTAATTGTTGAAGGCGATTTGACAGAAGAACATCCAATGCGCTACCACCAAATGAAAGTAATTTACCAGTTTAAAGGCAAAGATCTGCCATTGGATAAGCTCGAAAAAGCAGTAAAACTTTCCGAAGAAAAATATTGCGGTGTTTCGGCAGCCTATCGTTTGGCAATGGATCTTTCAATTGAAATAAGGGTGGTGGAATAACCAAATTGTAAAAACCTTGAAATCCCAGCCGTTAATTGACGAAGGAAGCGAAAAGATCTTTACTATCCGAAAGATCAGCGATTTTGCTGAAGATGAAATTGAGCACAACCTCATGCCTCATCTTCACGATTTTTATTCCATTTTCTGGATCGACTCCGGCGAAGCCATTCATGCCACCGAATTTGTTGAATACAGCCTTAAAGCCGACACGGTACTTTTTGTTCCGCCGGGATTAAAGCACCGAATGTACATCGACCAGTCTGTTAGCGGAATTTATATTCTTTTTAACGAGGAATTTATTCAGTACAATCAGAAAAACCATGTGCCTTTGAAAGAATACCGGCTTTTCAACAATCCTGAATTTAAAAGTCTGATCAAAGTTGTTCCTGAAAAAAAGAATAAACTGAAAAACATTACCGGATTTATTTTTGATGAATTCCAGCATTCTGACGATTACAGCCAGGAAATTATTCTGAACTTACTTCACTTGTTTTTACTTGAGTCGCGGCGCATTTTCGATCAGCAGTACGAGGCTCCGAAGGAAGAAATGGATTCAACGCCCGATGTAACGATCATTAAATTTAAACAGCTGATCGAAAAAAATTACCAACGGCAAAAGAATGTGTCGTCGTATGCCGAAATGCTGAATATGAACCCTTCGTGCCTGAATGAAGTTGCAAAAAAGACGACCGGAATTACTGCCGGTGAACTGATCAGGAACCGGGTTATCGAGGAAACCAAGAAATTACTTTACTCGAGCAGTCTGTCAGGAAAAGAGATCGCATTTCAGCTCGGATTCGACGATCCTGCCTATTTCAGCCGCTTTTTCAGGAAATACACCGGCACAACGTTGAAGGACTTTCGCGATCACAGCCGAAAAAAATACCATTAAATCCTTTTTTAGTCCATTTTCTGCACTTTTCTTTCAGTGTATGTTTGTAACTGTAAAAACAATTAAAAATTTAACAGTTATGAAATCAGTTAATTTAAAATCATTGGGCGTATTTGTACTTGCCCTTTCACTTACAACAAGTGTATTTGCAGGATCACAGAAAGTTGATACTTCAAAAAGCAGTGTAAAATGGCTAGGTAAAAAAGTTACCGGCGAGCATTTCGGAGCCATCTCAGTAAAGGAAGGCAATCTGGAAGTTAGCAATGGTAAAGTTACCGGCGGAAAAGTAGTAATCGATATGCAATCACTGACCGTTGAAGATATCAAAGATGCAGGAACAAATGCAAAATTGGTTGGTCACCTGAAATCAGACGATTTCTTTTCAGTAGCAACCAATCCAACCTCCGAGCTGGTTGTGACCAAAGTTGAAAGCAATGGCAACAGCCATACCTTTACCGGTAATTTAACTATTAAAGGAGTTACCAATCCTGCCAGTTTCACTGCAACTTCATCAAAAGATGGAAAAAGTACTGTGTATAAAGGAAAACTCACCATCGACCGCTCAAAATACAATGTTCGTTACGGATCAAATTCATTCTTCGACAATTTAGGCGACAAAGCCATTTACGATGAATTTACCCTTGACTTCAACCTGGTGGTAGAGTAAATAAGTACCTAAAGTTTAATTATTTACTATTTATTCATTGACCATTTACTATTTTTGGTTGGATCATGATTCCGTAATGTAAATAGTAAATCGTCTAATTGTAAATTTTCTTTCGTTCAACTTTAGACACTTCAGACTTTAGGCACTTCGAATTTTTAAAACAGAAAAAATGAAATTCACCTTACACCGCTCAGGATGCAGAGGGCACTTCGATCACGGATGGCTTAAAACATGGCATACCTTTAGTTTTGCCAGTTATTACAACCCCGACCGGATGCATTTTGGTGCCCTGCGTGTGCTGAATGACGACATCGTTCAGGCAGGTATGGGTTTTGGTACCCATCCGCACGACAATATGGAAATCATTACCATTGTGCTTGATGGTGAACTCGAACACCGCGACAGCATGGGCAACGGGTCGGTAATAAGCTCAGGCGAAGTACAGGTAATGTCGGCAGGAACCGGTATCCAGCATTCTGAATTCAATCATTCTGAAACGTCAGATGTAAATTTACTTCAGATCTGGGTTTTTCCTGATAAGAAAAATGTTGAACCACGTTACGGCCAGGCTAAATTTCAGGAAAATGAAATGAATGAAAACTGGCGAACGATTGTTTCTCCTGATGGAAAAGACAATTCGCTGTGGATCAATCAGCAGGCATGGTTTTCACTGGGAGTTTTTTCTTCTGAAACAACATCCAGTTATGAAATGAAAAAGCCTGGGAACCTTTTGTACCTGTTTGTAATTTCAGGCGAATTGAATGTTGGATCTGAGACCATTCATCAACGCGATGGTTTGTGCATAGAGGAAATTGAAAGCAATGTTTTAATGAAAACAATTAAACAATCCAAAATACTGGCAATGGAAATTCCGGTATAAATGCAGGAAACAATTTTAAGCGATAAATTGAAGGGATTTGGGAAACCAGCTCCCTTTTTTTACGGCCAAATTTCAGCTATCGGATCAGGAATCGGGTCAACTCTTAACAATTCAATCTGGAAATCAGTCAATTCCAGGCCTTTCACCTGAAATATCGCCTTAAAGTTTGGGCCGCTAACTTTTGATTTTGCCATCAGGAGAGCGGTGCTTTTTTCATCAGTCAGATATTTAATTGCAGCAATGTTGCCGATGTCCGAATCAGAAAGCAGGAACAGAATTTTGCGTCCGTCGGCAGTTTTAAAATGAATGAGGCAGGCATGTTCGTTCTGGAGATAATTTTCCGAGCGGTTATTAAAATTCAGCAAACTGTCGGCCGTTTGGTATATGAACGAAGTATTTTCAAGATCGTATTTCAAGCCCAGTTTTTCGATCGTATTGTTCAGAAAACCAATGGTTTTAATGGAACCTATAAAAATAAGGTGCTTATCCCGCAGATCTTCCCAGCTCAATTGCGACGAAAATTTCATTTCTGTTTCGGCCTGGTTCCCGCCAAACATTTGCATCATGCTGAAAAGGCCAACCGGAGCCTGTTTGTTGATGTAGGTCATTCTGTTTTTGGTGATTTTACCTATCAGTTCGGGATGCGCTTTCAGGTAATTGTCCAGTTCCTCGTCGGAGTTAATGCGTGTATCTCTTGAAATCCCAATCCTTCCGGTGGCAATTGAATCATTGAAAAAATAATGGTCGCCCACAACAATCAGAATCGGAAGTTCAGGTTCGAAAAATTCTCTCCAAAGTGAATTCTCAGGCAACTGCGATTTTGGGCTCTGTAAAATGACAATCAGGGCTACAATGAAAAGTACCAACCCCGCTGCAAACAGGTGAAAACCAACCCTGTTTAAAATACTTCTTATCGATTTGATCCGGTCGAACCTGAAATCAACCTTGTATTTTCCTTTGGGAATCTGAATGATTACCGTATCATCCCTTCCTTCCGTTTTATAGTATTCTTCCAGTTTATTGCGCAGGTTAAATATATAAACCCGGATGTTAATGTCCTTTTGGTGGTCGGCCTTTTTCCCGAACACATCATTGGCAATCTGATACTCCTTGGGATTTTCTCCTTTCAGCGTGCAGTTTACCAAATAATTAAGCAGGTCTTTGTTAATTCCCGATTTCGAAAAAGTTCTGCTATTCAGTAGCTTTTCAAGGGTTTGCGATATTTTCTGGTGATCGGTCATTAAAACATTCTGAATGAGTACCGTTAAATATATTTTTAACCTCAATATTACGCAATAAAGTTCATTTTTTTTCCGACATTTGATTTCCATGCCT
>JAUYEQ010000479.1 GCA_030691295.1 Bacteroidota bacterium | reverse complement strand
GTTTCCTTCGTGAGTTGTTCGTAAAAATATTGGGCTACAAACTCAACCCAACGCCCGGCTTTAACCTCACCACCGAGTACAAAAATATCAAAGACAGCAAAAAAGCCGATGGAGCAATCATCATTAACGATAGCGTAAAAGCGGTTATTGAGTTAAAGGGAACCAACACCACCGATTTAAGCAAAATTGAATCGCAGGCTTTTGGCTACAAAAATAATCAGCCCGTTTGTGCGTATGTAATCACTTCCAATTTTGAAAAGCTGCGGTTTTACATCGACAATGCCATTGAACACATTGAATTCAATTTGTTTACCTTGTCGAAAGCGGATTTCGGGATTCTCTATTTGTGTCTGGCCTTCGAATCGATTGAGAAGGGAATTCCGAAAAAGGTAAAAGAGGAATCGTTGAGCCAGGAAGATGTTATTACCAGAAAGTTGTATCAGGATTATTCGCTTTTTAAACGCGAGCTGCACCACAACCTTGTTTCCCTCAATCCGCAATACGATTCGCTTACGCTTTTCAAGAAATCACAAAAATTATTAGACCGGTTTTTGTTCCTGTTTTTTGCTGAAGACCGCCATTTGCTGCCGCCCAATTCGGTGCGTTTAATCTTAAACGATTGGAGAGATTTACAGGAAAGGGATGTTGAAATACCCCTTTATCAACGCTTCAAAAAATATTTCGAATACCTGAACATAGGCTACAAGGGCAAACGTTACAATGTGTTTGCATACAATGGTGGTTTATTTAAGCCCGACGAGGTACTTGACACCATCCTCATCGACGATGAATTGTTATTCAAACACGCTTATAAACTTTCGGAATACGATTTTGTCAGCGAGGTAGATGTGAATATTCTGGGACATATTTTTGAAAACTCACTGAACGAACTCGACGAGATCAATGCGCAGTTGACCGGTGTAGAAATTGACAAGACAAAGACCAGACGAAAAAAAGACGGGGTATTTTACACGCCCAAATACATTACCAAATACATTGTTGAAAATACCGTTGGAAAACTTTGCGCGGAAAAGAAAGCCGAACTTCAGATTATTGAAGAAGAGTACGCCACGAGAGGAACAAGGGGGCATGCCCCCTTGCAGAAGAAAAAAGCTCTGCTCGAAAAGCTGAAAATCTATCAAAACTGGTTGTTGCAACTCACTATTTGCGATCCAGCTTGCGGTTCGGGCGCTTTCCTGAATCAGGCGCTCGACTTTTTAATTGCCGAACACCGCTACATCGACGAATTACAAGCCAAACTATTGGGTGTCCCGATCATTTTTACAGACATCGAAAAAAGCATTTTGGAAAACAACCTCTTTGGTGTCGATTTGAACGAAGAGAGCGTTGAGATTGCCAAACTTTCGCTGTGGTTGCGCACCGCACAACCAAACCGCAAGCTAAATGACTTGAACAACAACATTAAATGTGGCAATTCGTTAATCAGCGATCCGGCTGTTGCTGGCGACAAAGCATTTAATTGGGAACGCGAATTTCCGCAGGTATTTGAAGAAAAGGACAAAAAAGGATGGCATATTACCTGTGCTACTCACAATTCACGATATTCCCAACGGATGTTTGATTATCATATCGAAATAGGAGATGCTGTTTGGTTAAGCGAGAAAGAGGAGATAATTTTACTCGAAACAATTGCGAAAATTACAGAAGAAGATAAGCTGAACATCATCGCATGTAATATTTGCGGCGACCATCTGCACCTGCTGTTGGTATGCGAAGAACATGAAGTGCCGAAAATAATAGGAAAGCTGAAATCTGTATCGGCCAGAGCATGTAACATCGCAACGGGCAGAACGATACCTACAGCGGCAGGAACAAGGGGGCATGCCCCCTTGCAGGAAAGAGGAACGGCACAGGCACACCTCTGGACACAGAAATTCGGATGCAAAGAGATAACCTCCGATGAGCAGATGGAGAATACGATAATCTATATTCGCAACAACCGTATAAAGCACGGACTACCCGAACTCGGCGGCATCGGCGGTAGCAGCAACAATGGGGCATGCCCCATTGTCAACTCCACCCGTTCCGATGTCTGCTCCCTTGTCAGCACCATGTGCTGTTCTCCTGAATATGCCTTCCGTCCCGAATATAAAGGTGGTTTCGATGTGGTGATTGGGAATCCGCCGTATGTCCAGCTCCAAAGTATGGGCGTAATGAGTGAAATGCTCTCTAAGTGCGGCTACCAGACTTATAATAAAAGTGCAGACCTATATTGCTTATTTTATGAACGCGGTTGTCAAATACTAAAGCCCAAAGGTTATTTGAGCTATATAACTTCCAATAAATGGCTGCGCGTAAATTATGGAGAAAGTTTACGAAAATTTCTAACGACCAAAGTAAATCCAATAATATTGATTGACTTTCCGGGTATTCCAGTATTTGCCGATGCGGTTGTTGATCCCCATATATTGGTTTTGACCAAGGAACCATATCAAGGCAAAACGGAAGCGTGCGCTATCAAAACGAATTCGACCGACCTGGAAACAGTATTTGAAGCAAATAAAACCACAAGAGAGTTTTCTTCAGAAAGTTGGGTACTTGTTTCTATCGATGACGCTGGCAAACTCGAACAGATGAAGTTGAACGGCACTAAATTGAAGAATTTGCCAATTAGCATTAACTATGGAATTAAAACCGGTTTTAACGATGCTTTCTATATCGATGATTATACACGCGTAAAGCTAATTGCTGTCGATGACAAGAGTGCAGAACTCATCAAACCAATGGTGCGTGGCAGAGATATTTCGCCATATCATATAACTGGGTTTGAACATCTGATTTGCACATTTCCATCCCTAAAACTGGATATTGAGAATTATCGAGCAATAAAAGAACATTTGCTTTCATTTGGATATGACCGACTGAAACAAACCGGAGACAATCGCGCACGCAAAAAGACAAGCGGCAAATGGTTTGAAACCCAAGACAGCATTGGCTATCACGCTGAATTTGCCAAACCCAAAATCATCTATCCCAATATGACTTCGGTATTTCCGTTTATGTTCGATGAAAGTGGAATGTTGGGTAATGACAAAAGTTTTATCCTAACAGCACAAGATGATTCTGTTTCGTTACTGTTCCTCACTGCCGTTTTCAATTCTTCGTTGGCAAAACTTTGGATTTGGTGGAATTGTCCCGAATTGGGTGATAATCGCCGCGAAATCCGCAAAGTTTATTTTGAGCATTTCCCGGTTCCGAATGCAACCGATGAACAGACCGCTACACTTGCACAATATGCAAAAGAACGCGCCCAATTATCCGCCAGCCTCCAAACTATTTGCTCAAAATTTACCCGCAGCATACAACGCGAGTTCAATTTGGAAAAGCTATCGGGTAAACTTGGAAATTGGTTTCAAATACAGTTTAATGAGTTTTTAAAAGAGCTTGAAAAGAACAAAGTAAAACTCAAACTGTCGCAAAAAGTCGAATGGGAAGAATACTTTATGCAGGAATCGCAAAAAGCCCTTGCCATCAAACACCAAATTGACACAACTGACAAAGAGATTGATCGGATGGTTTACGGGTTGTATGGGTTGACAGAAAACAATTGATGGAATATAATCATGGATAATAATCGTGAAAAAATATTGATTGAAGGAGGGCTTGAAAGTGCTTGTAATAAAGCAGGGAAAATGTTCATTCAGGGCGAATTTATCACTTGCGAAAAGTTCAGGGAACTTTTCATTTCAAGCGTGAAACTTCCAGATATTGAACTTATAAATTGTCCTTCGATGAAGTACGTCGAGACCGATTTTGGAAAAGATCATCGATTTATTTTTTTGATCGATCTCTTTACCGGTGCTCTTTATTATTACCGGTGCTCTTTCAATGTTACCGTTCCTGGAGGGAAACATAGCGGTTCTGGTTGCTACATAAACGATGTTGGTGTTGAGAAATGGAAATGGGACTGGGCGGTTGATTTCAACCCTGATGAATTCTATCTGGGCGATGACCTAAATAATACATTATTATGAGCCACAATGCCGATTCGGAATATTGGGTACCTGATTCAGAGACGTACAATCAACTTCAGAAACTTAAAAAGTTTGTTGATTTTGTTGTTTGTTTGCCCGATGCTTATGAACTGCACAAACAGAATGCAGATAAGATCAAAGAACTGATTGAAACCATAAATCAACCTGAAACTTTTAAGGATTGGCGGGTCTGCCTTGATATTACTGATTGGAATGTACAAGTTGGGAATGGGACTGGTATTTATTGGAAAAAATGGTCGGTCTATTTTGAATTGGGCAAATTGGAAATTGAATCAACTGATGAAATTCTCGATGAACAAAAATTTTCAGAAACCTATCAAAATTATTATGGCTGTATCTATTTCGAAAAAGACATAAAAGGAGAACGAATTTATTTAGATACCGACATTGATGAATTTATTGCAGATGCCATGAATTATGAAAGTTACCTTACCGAAGGGTTAAAGTATTGAAGTTGATATCGATATTTTTGAAGAATTCAAACAACGCCGTGATGCACAGAAGGATGACATCGTCAAATACAGCGTTAAGATAAATATCGGAAACAGCCATATTGATGAAGGAAGTTGATTAAATTGAAATTGAATGAAGCAATATGACTATATCGGCAAGGTTTCGGAAGGGCTAATCAGGGTCAAAAACGGAACAATTCGTGATTTGAGTTGTGGTTATATGAATGAAAATGGGCAGGAAATAATACCACTTATCTATACCGGAGGAAGGGATTTTCAAGAAGGGTTGGCTGCTGTAAAAATTGGAAATTTTTCCACCGGTAAATGGGGTTATATCAATATTCAAGGCGAACTAATTATTCCGTATTTGTTTGATAAACCACGGTCATTCTCTGGCGGTTTGGCGAAAGTAATTTACAACAACGAATGGTGTTTTATTGATAGGCTTGGAAATAAAGTCATTTCCCTTACAGATTATACTGGTGGTTCAAGCTTTCACAAGCGTTATGCTATTGTAGAAAAATGCACTGGCTTTATTGATGAAACAACATTTGGAATAATCGATAAAACAGGAACAGAAGTAATTCCATGTAAGGTGAAATGTTATCAATTGCGGTCTTTTTTTTGTTGTACGACACTTGAAGAAAGTGTTCGAAGTTACAACCGTGGGGTTTAAAATGAGTATTTCAGGATCATTATGGGGGATAAAGAAATTTAGCTCCCATTTATTTATTCCGGAAGATTTGCCATCAGACTACATTTGCCAATTGAGGTTCATCAAAATTCATTCGAATTATAAATCATTGATATTTAGCATACAAAACAAATAATTGTTGTTTTTTTTAACACTGTATATTAATTAATCACTTACCCTATAGATTTGATTGCTAATCACATACATTAAATCTGAAAATATACTGTGTATTTATTCAACACTTTTCGGTGTTTGTTTTTCCATCATTTAATTATTATTGCATTGATATTGTGACACTTGCAAGCATATTTCATGTCTGGCACTGTTGTTGAATTGGCCAAAAACAGATTCCGGATTCTATACTTATCCGGAATCAATGGCCAAATTTCAAGAACACTTTTAAATGTCAATATCATGAAAAACTTTTCAGTATTAATCATCGGGTTGTCGCTTCTATTCTTTTGCAAAACAAGTTTGGGCAATGAACAAACCGACAACCAAACAGGAGTTCAAACCAAAACCTCCGCAGAGAATACATTAAATATTTTGAGCTCTCCGGAATTGAACAACCTCGCAACCAATTGGGCTATTGAATATGGCAGGTTAAATCCAGACATGAAAATTGCAGTAAGCAACATGACTGAGAATCAAACCACAACCGTCAACGATCTCAGCTTTATCAGTGAAGAAACTGGAGAAACAGCATGGAAAATGGTAATTGGCCGCGATGCGATCGTATCGGTCGTCAACGCGAAAAATCCAATGCTGAACGAAGTCTATCGCCAGGGCATTTCAGCAGAAGAGTTTGCACAACTTTTAAGTAATCCTGAAAAGCAGAATTGGGAAACCATGATTGATGGCGGAAAGAATGTTCGCATCAATTACTTTATTATTAACAATGAATCAGTAAAAACTAACCTTTCCAATTTCAGCAAAACAAATTCAGAAGCAATAAATGGAGTGATCGTTGCAAACGCTGCCGAACTTATTTTGGCTGTTCAGAAGGATGTTTATGCGATTGGATTTTGCAAACTGACTGACGTTCGTGATGCTTCGACCAATAATACAATTGAGGGAATTAAACTACTTCCGATAGATAAAAACAAAAATGGCCGGATTGATAATTTCGAAAACATTTACGAAAACCTGAGCGATTTCACCCGCGGTGTCTGGATCGGAAAATATCCACATGATTTATGCGGAAGTATATATGCAGCCTCATCCGCCAAACCAACAGATGAAAATACACTTGCTTTTTTAACATGGATACTTTCCGATGGTCAGCAATTTCTGAATCAAAACGGATACAGCGATCTGGCCAGTGTCGAAATACAATCGAACATTGATGCCTTAACGGGTACGAAAATTACGGAAGCTCAATCACACGAACCCTTTACTTCAAAAATCTGGTTACTAATTCTTTTGGGATTTGTTGTTACAGCATCAATAATAACTGCTGCTGTAGGATACCGGAAAAACAGAAAACAGATCGCAGTAAATGAAGATGACAATTTCGCAAAGGTATTTAATGAACATTCGGTTACTGCTCCCAAGGGCCTCTATTTCGATAAAACACATACCTGGGCTTTTATGGAAAAAGATGGAAATGTGAAAGTTGGCCTTGACGATTTCCTGCAACATGTTACCGGAACACTCAATCGCGTAATAATGAAAGAGCCCGGAGAAATGGTAAGAAAGGGTGAAAAGATCCTTACCATCGTTCGCGACGGCAAACAATTAAACATCTATTCCCCTATTTCGGGCATTATTGTAGAACAAAACCAAAAACTCATTTCTGATACTTCAGTGATAAATTCTTCTCCTTTTTCAAAGGGTTGGGTCTATCTGATTGAACCAAAGAACTGGCTAAGGGAAATTCAGTTCATGATAATGGGCGAAAATTACCGCGAATGGCTTCAAAATGAATTTACCCGACTCAAAGACTTTTTTGCAAGCTCAACAAGGATAAACAGCGTGGCTTATGCTCACATAACACTTCAGGATGGAGGCGAACTAACTGACAATATTCTGGCCGATCTTGAACCTGAAGTATGGGAAGATTTTCAGACAAAATTTATTGACACCTCCAAATAATTAATTTTCAGAATACTCTCTAATAACCACAAACAACTAAAATTATGAGCATCGATAGGCGAATCTTTTTCAAAACAGCCGGGCTTATTGGGATTTCCCTCGCTGTGGGTAAGAGTTTTGGAGCCACGACTCCAGAAAGTAGTGAAATCGAATTTTATGGAATGCTTTATGATTCGACTCGTTGTATTGGATGCAGAGCTTGCGAAAAAGCCTGCGCAAAATCGCATGAGTTGCCCGAACCTCAGGGAGAATTGGTAGCTGGCGTAAAAAGGGAAACCAGTGAATCGCAGCGCACTGTCATCAGCAAATTCGAAACAACAAAAGGCGAAGCATTTGTAAAAAACCAATGCATGCATTGCAACGAACCGGCCTGTGCCGCGGCTTGTTTGACAGAGGCCATGCTAAAAACGAAAGAAGGGCCGGTTATATGGAGAGAAGAAAAATGCATGGGATGCCGGTATTGCATGGTTTCGTGTCCTTTTGATGTTCCAAAATTTGAATTTCACAGCGCTAATCCGAAAATTCAGAAATGCGACATGTGTTACGAGCGGATTAAAAATGGTGAAATACCGGTTTGTGCCGAAACCTGCGGTGATGCCATTATTTTTGGAACGCGCAGGGAACTTATAGCCGAAGCCAGGCAACGAATTGCGGAAAACCCAAACGATTACATCCATCAGATTTATGGTGAAGATACAGCAGGTGGTACCGGGTGGTTATACCTTTCACCCGTTCCGTTTAATGAATTGGGATTAAATACCAAACTTCAAAACTCTTCCTATCCGGAGCTTACGAAGGGATTCCTATACACCGTTCCTTCTGTTGATTTGCTTTTACCACCACTCTTACTTGGAATTTACGCAGCCACTAAAAATAACCAAACTAAAGACGACGAACATGATTAACCAGGCCTATCATCCTATTAACAGGGAAAATGAACGCAAAATTAACTGGCGTTTTTTAGTCAGCGAATTAAAACCGAAAGGTAAATGGCTAACTCCTTTTAACATCATTTCAATTCCAATTATGCTTTTGGGCTTGTTCCTGATTGTGATCCGGTTTTGGAAAGGTCTGGGCTCAATTACAAATTTAACTCAGGACGTTCCGTGGGGTTTGTGGATTGGTTTTGACGTAGTTACCGGTGTCGCATTTGCCGGAGGCGCTTATGTGGTCACCTTTATGGTATATATTCTGAACATGAAAAAATACCATTCAATTGTGAGGGTAACTGTGCTGAACGGATTTCTTGCCTACGCATTTTACACCGGAGCTTTGCTGCTCGACCTGGGTCGCCCGTGGAACGTAATCAACCCGATGATTGGCAATAGTTTCGGAACCAGTTCTGTACTGTTTCTGGTGGCATGGCATTTTGTACTTTATATGCTGGCCCTACTGATCGAATTTTCACCTGCCATTGCTGAATGGATCGGATCCAAACGAGCACATAAAATACTTTCAGGAATGTCCATTGGAGCTGTAATCTTCGGAATCACCTTGTCAACGTTGCACCAATCAGGTTTGGGCGCGCTTTACCTGATGGCAAAAGACAAAATTCATCCGCTGTGGTATTCCGAATTTATTCCAATTTTATTTTTGGTATCCAGCATTTTTGCAGGGCTATCGATGGTCATTTTCGAAGGTGCGATTAGTCACAAAGTATTTTTCAACAAAATCAGTGATAAAAATAAAAAAGCCCAACATGGAATCATCCACGGATTGTCAAAAATATGTGCAGTAGCCATGTTTGCCTACTTCTGTTTACATTTCCTTGTATTTATTCACGGAAAGAACTGGGTTTATTTAAATACCCCGATGGGTTACTGGTTCATGGTAGAGATGCTGGGTTTTGTGCTCGTTCCGATGATACTGTTTTTTTACAGCTACCGCACCGGAGATATTCTGCTGATTCGGATCGCAGCTATCTTGACAATGTTGGGCATAATCATTAACAGACTCAATGTTACCGTAATTGGGTTCAGATGGGATGCTGCGATACCGTATGTTCCATCATGGATGGAAATTGTAGTTACACTTGCAGTTATTTTTACTGAAATCTGGATTTTCAGATGGGTCATCCGTCGTATGCCAGTTCTCAGTGATTCATCTTACTTGAAAGAAAAAAAATAAAATATGATTGTGCCGTTTACACACCTATTTGGCATTTCGCATCAGTCAATTGTGGTCATTTATTGTCATTCTGTTGTCATTTCCTGGCAACTTAATGACTACCAAATGACAATTGAATGACTTTTATGACATTGGGTAATATTACGGATATCGATTAAATAAAAACAAACCCGCTGTCACGATCTATTAAAACGACAGCATAAAAAACAGAACTATGGACGGATTTACTTACATCAACATTTTCGAAACAAAAGGGATTGAATATTTGGCAATCGCTGTGTTTTTTGTAATCCTTATTCCTTTCTGGCTAATATTAAACAGAGAGGTGCAGCCTAAAAAACGACTTCAAAAGTCGTTGGGAATTCTCACATCCAATTCTATAAAAATCCCTCAGGGTATCCTTTTCAGCAAATTTCACACCTGGACACATCTTGAAATGTCAGGAGCCGCTAAAGTTGGTCTCAACGATCTGTTGCTGCATATTACGGGCAAAGTAAATTTCAACAGCCTTAAATATTCAGGCGAAAAAGTAAAAAAAGGCGACTTGCTGGCAGAAATTAACCAACAGGGCAAAATTTTAAAGATTTACTCTCCAATTTCAGGAGAAATTACGGCGATAAATTCAGAATTGGCTAAATCTCCTGAACTGTTGAACGAAGATTCATATGGAAAAGGCTGGTTGTACGAAATTAAGCCAACAAGCTGGATTGCTGACACCAACTCATATTATTTGGCAGAAGATGCCACTTCGTGGGCAACACAAGAACTTGAAAGATTTAAGGATTTTTTGGCCACTTCAATGGTAAAATACTCATCAATGCCTGAAAGTGTAATATTGCAGGATGGTGGAGAATTGGTTGATCAGCCTCTTTCTGAACTTCCTATTGAAATATGGGAAGAGTTTCAAAAAGATTTCTTGAGTAAAAAAGTTTTATGCCGAAAGAACAATTGTTTCCGCAAAAGTGAAACAAATTTGAATAGTTGAACCTGAATTAAAGTTTTGAGACTAATTTAGCATTCAAAAACTAAATTAAGGTAACTGCGATGAGTTGGTTAAAAAAAATAACTGGTGAAAATAGCCTGGGAAGTCCGTTAATAAAGGGATACGTGAAATTCCGTTCTTCGATATATGGAAGGGTAGTATTCATCATCACTATTTCGTCGGTTTTCCTGTTTGTATCTTTCGGTATCATATTCCGATCGGTAAACGAGGAATATATGAAATCGGTGATCAGTGAAAATGGCAATAATATCGGCTACCTCGTTGAGGGTGCTTTGTATCGTTCCATGCTCGAAAACGACAGGACTTCCCTTCAGGCTACACTCGATGTTATCAATACAATGACGGGAATTAATGATGTGAACATGTATGATAACAACAACAATCTCGTTTATACTTCCATTTCAAACGATACTGACGATCATGGCGACCCAGACTGCATTAGTTGCCACAAGGATTTCGGCACCATGTTTTCTGCCAATGAAAAATCTCACCGGATAATTGATGCTGACAGTGAGTGCATTATGAATCCAAACACCAATACAAATAGCAGGCATTTGTTAATCAAATCGCCCATTTTAAATAACAAATCCTGCTCAACCAGTTCCTGCCATGCACACAGTCCCGACGATGAAGTACTTGGCTCCCTTATCATTAAAATGCCGCTTGAAGGACTTGACAATGCGCTTAAAAAATCGACCACCGACTATACATTGCTGGCAGCGTTGATGACTTTTTTGCTCCTGATATTTTTAATATTATTCACCAATAAAAAAATTAAAAATCCTTTAAACGAACTTATTACAGCGAGCGAAGCTGTTGCGCAAGGCGACAAAAATACCCGTTTGGAAATAAAACCCAATCAACTTTCCGATATGCGAATGGTTTCGTACGCATTCAATAAAATGCTTGATAATCTGCAAACTGCAACCAACGAACTTCAAAACTGGTCGCAGCAACTCGAATACAAAGTTCAGAAAAAGTCGGAAGAATTGGGTCAGGCCCAAAACGAACTGATAAACATTGAAAGAATCGCCTCGCTTGGTAAACTGTCATTGTCGGTCGCACACGAGATCAACAATCCACTTTCCGGAATACTGATTTACACAAAACTGATATACAAACAATTAAGCAATCAAGCAATAGATCCGGCAAAAAAGGAACCCATGTTAAAACATTTGAAACTGATTGAAAATGAGACCAAACGCTGCGGGGATATTGTAAAGGGCTTACTTGATTTTTCAAGGAAAGATCAGAATAGTTTTGAACCACGGCACCTTCATGAAATTCTGCTTGAAACGTTTGAATTGATGTCTCATCCGATGAAAGTCGCAAACATTGGCTTTTTGTCTGATTTTGGGGCAAAATCAGATTTGATTAGTTGCAGCCCGAACCAGATAAAACAGGTTTGCGTGGCCATACTTGTGAATGCTTCAGAAGCCGTTTCGGAAAATGGAGAAGTAATTTTCAGAACCCTGAATCCGGACGAAGAACATATCAGGATAGAAATTACTGATAACGGAGTTGGAATTGCAGAGGATGACATTCCTCATATTTTTGAACCATTCTTTTCAACCAAGGAAAAGGAAAGTGGCATCGGATTAGGTTTGGCCATTGTTCACGGAATTGTTCAAAGTCACAAAGGGAAAACTGATGTGAAGTCGATTCGCGGAAAAGAAACAACAATTTCAATAACTTTACCGGTATTACGGACTTAAGGAAAATATACTATGGCAAAAAAAATATCCATATTAATCGTCGATGATGAAGAATCGGTTAGAGACTCATTGTTCAACTGGTTTATAGAAGACGGGTACCGCGTAGAATGTGCTGAAAATGCGAAGAAAGCATTATCGATGCATGAATCAGACAATTTTGATATCATTTTGGCTGATATTAAAATGCCCGGAATGGACGGCCTGGAAATGCTAAAGCGAATAAAATCGCTGCGAAAAGAATCCATCGTTATCATGATGACTGCATTTGCAACTGTTGATACAGCAGTTCAGGCATTGAAAGACGGCGCATTCGATTATGTGACAAAACCTTTCGATCCCGACGATCTCTCCCACCTCATCAGAAACGCGTCAAAACAAATTTCTTTGCTTGAAGAAAATGAAATCCTGAAGGAAAAAGTAGTTTCGCTGGAAAACGTGGAAGATTTGATTGGCAACAGCGAAGCTATGCAGAAAGTGCTCAAAGAAATAGAAAGTGTTGCCCAGTCAAATGCCTCAGTAATAATAACCGGAGAAAGCGGAACCGGAAAAGAATTGGTTGCCAGGGCGATACATGCCAACTCGCCGCGTAAATTCTTCCCGATGGTGAGTGTGCATTGCGGCGCATTAAGCGAAAGTTTACTCGAAAGCGAATTGTTCGGACACGAAAAAGGAGCATTTACAGGAGCTGTTTACAATCGCAAAGGCCGGTTTGAAATGGCCGACAGCGGTACCATTTTTCTGGATGAAATTGCTACGATTTCACAAAAAATGCAGGTTGAATTGCTGCGGGTACTCGAAAGCAAGAGTTTTGTGCGCGTTGGCGGCAACAAGGAAATCTCTTCTGATTTCCGGGTAATTTGTGCCACGAACAGAGATTTGAAAAGCATGGTCGAAAAAGGGATTTTCCGCGAAGACCTTTTTTACAGGCTAAACGTGGTAAATATCAATGTTCCGCCACTTCGCGAAAGGATTGAAGATATTCCGCTGCTTGTTGATTACTTTATCAAAAAGTACTGCATGTCAA
>JAUYEQ010000665.1 GCA_030691295.1 Bacteroidota bacterium | reverse complement strand
ATATTCGAGAGTAAAAGCACCAGGAATCTGGCGGTTTTCCAGATAGAGCAGTCCGATCAGGCGCGCTTGCCGGATTATGGGTAGGCAAAGGATGGAACGCACATGGCTGGCGGCAAAGTAGGGGTCGGCTGAGAAAGAATTGGACTGGCTGGCATCGTCGAGCAAAACGTTTTCGCGTGTACGGGCAGCAAAATTGAGGGCTGAAAAAGTATTGAATTGTACGCTTTCAGAATTTCTCTGTAATATTCGGCAACACTCATTTTCGTCGGTTGAATGCTGACATGTGCCAAATCCCATTTTTCGTATTCGGTTCTTTTGATGAGCAAAGATTCCACCGGCGATTCAAAATTCGTTTTTGGCAATGGTGTCAACGGTTGAAGATTGACGTAGTGAATGCCAAGCTCTTTCACCGATTGAACCATTTTTTTGAAGTCGGCTTTGTCCCAGTCGGGCGAAACAATCATCGTGGCAAAACAATCTATCTTGTTGACTTTTAGCACCTGCATGGTTTGTTTGTATAGTCCGGCGTTCGTGTTTTTATTGTACTTTTCAAGGTCTTTTTCAAAGAAACTTTCGAAGCCAACGATCACGGTTTTCAGGCCAATCCCGGCCAGTTCCTTCATTAAACCGGCATTGCTGGCAATAAAATCGGCTCTTCCGTATACCAGGTAGTTTTTTGCAATTTTTCTTTTTTTTACTTCCTGAATAAACAACTCAAGTCGTGTTTTATCGGCCAGAAAATCATCATCGACAATATAAATCTCCTTTTCCTCCAGTTGTTCCAATTCCTGCATTACTTCCTGCATGTCGCGCTGGAAATATTTGCCATGAGTGATAACCGTGCAAAAACAAAAGGAACAATTGAACGGACAGCCAAACGAAGTTTTAATCAAGGCGACCCGATCGCTGAAAATATAAAAGTAACTGCCGCGGTACTTTTTTACCGATTGGCGGTTGGCGACGGGTATCTTAAAATTGAAGGGCGGAAGCTTTGCCGAAGCAACATTTTCGCCCTTTTTTATTATTCCTGAAGGAAGTTCCTGCTGATATTCAATGTGATTGAGCAAGCCGGTAAAAGTAACGGCGGCATTCCGTACCACCCTGAAATCAATGTGTTCGCTTTCAAAATCTTCGGGACAAACTTCGCAATGCACGCCTCCAACAATGGTTGTAATTTCCGGATTGATTGCCTTTGCAATCCGGCAGTATTCCGTGATTTTTGAGACATTGGTGATGTAGCCGGTCACGCAAAACACGTCAGGATTAAACTTCCGGATAAAGTATTCGATGCTTCGTTTTTCGAGCAGCATATCGATAATTTCCGCTGTATCGTGTTCGCGAATAAGTGTGTATAAAATTTCCAGCTCCAAAGGCTCCACCACCATCAGATGCTGCAAACCAATGGTTTCGGGCGAGTTGTCGGGACGAACAAACAATATCCTCATAAATTTATCTCCTTCATTACATGATGATTGGAAATCTGTTTTTTGTATTCCAGCGATTTTTCACTGAATTTTAGCAGGTGATGAAGAAAAAAATTACTGTGCCGGGCTTCCATGTATTTTGTTTGAGGCTGCCCACCCAAACGCATCTTCGGAATTTCGGCAGTTTGCCCAAGATCAATGAATTCAACACCCTGCGCAATTCCTTCGGCAACAATGTTGGTCAGTAGTTTCAGGTAGATTTGATTTTCGGTGTTCTGCTGATAGTCGATGCCACCCAGAAAGAAAAACAGCGAACGGTCACTCTGTAAAAGAATGTTCCAGCCGATTGTCTGCCCGTTTTTGCGACAAGCTACGAGATGAAATTCCGGAGGCAGATTCTTAAAAAAGGAAAAACTTAATTTTTCGAGTTTTTCGGTACTTTTCGAATAAACCTGTACGTATTGCCGGTACATATCTTCGTCGAAAACAGAACAACCGGTTTTAATCAGTTCAGTACCGGAGCCGGTTTTGATTATTTTCTGCAATCTCCGGCGGTAATCCGACCTTAAATGATCGAGGTATTCTTCCCACGATTTGAAGGTGTTTTTCAGTAGAATGGTGGGCAAAGTTTTGCCGGTTGCATTCGTTTCCTGAAGGGATTTTTCATCCAGATTCAGAAAAAGCACAAAGCCTTTTTCACTGCTGAAAATGAAATCTTTAAGCTGCTCCTTGTGTTCCTTGCTTCCAAATATTCCTGAAGAAGAAACAGAACACGGAATTCCTACAATATTCATTTTTAGCGGACTTTTAATCCGTAGGTAGGTAAATATATCGAGGCGCAAAGAATACATGATGGCCGCCGCAAGGAGTTTATCGTGCTCATAAAGACAATAATATCGTTGTGAGCAAGGGTTGTACTTTTCTGTATAGATTAAAAATTCCCGTTTCTGAAAATAGTTTTCTGCCAGCAGATTCCACTCATCCGGCAAATCTTTGGCCTCTAATCTTTTCTCAATATACTGGTTCATAAGTGATGTGACATATATTGTATGGTACTTTTCAAAAGGAATAGAACGCGGATTACAACGGATTAAGCGGATAGACGCTGATTATAATTTGAGCGGATAAAATACTGATTTATTCATGCAAGCATGAATGGGAAAACCGTAAATGTATGTAAATCATTCCGACCTGTCGGAATTAAAATCCGTTTTAAATCCGCTATACCAGCGAAAATCCGCGTTCTATTCTTAGTTGTTTGAATTAAACTATACCGCATTATTTAATTTTAAATATTTAGCGGTGTTTCATAAACTGCAAATTGCCGGTATGGCTCTGGCTTTTCACCGTAACAGCGTTTCAGAATCCGGCTTACAAAAGCGATCGACGCTTTGTTTTCCTCGAAAATAAAACCGCCTTCGCAATATTTGTAGCCTTTTTCAATCAGTTTCGGAAGCGATTTGCTGATCAAAGCCAACGCCACCGGGCTTCTTTGATATTTTGGAATGATGCCGATTTCAGTAAAACGGAATGTGTCGATTTCCTTGTTCAGAATCCGGTAATTGATCAGATCCCAAAGATTAAAATCCCGTTTCGAGTTTACCAACTGATTAAAATCGGGGTACCAAAGGTAAAAACCGATGGGTTCTCCATTCATTTCCGCAATGACCAGATTTTCGTTGTCGAGCAAAAAGCGAAATGGATTGAAGAGCTCCAAATCCTCCGCATCATCGCGATCAGCCCAGTATGGATGCGATACGAATGCCTCATTGTTAAGTTTGGTATAAATAGCGCTTTCCGCTTTTATATTTTTTTTGTCCATGTACCGAACGCTCAGCCCATCCAGTTGCCGGAATGTCTGGCAAGAATTGGCCCATTGGTGATAAACTTCCATCGAAAACCGGTAAGTGAACATCTTTTTCTGCGTCAATCCTTTAAAATAGTCAGGATAATAATGCGGCGTATAAGGCAAACCGAAAACGGGCGCTTCATCAAAACGGTTCAGTAAAAAACCCGCACCGTAATTCAGGTGACCGTTGAGCCCGGCAACCACTTTTTTGCAGGTCGGAAAATACTTTTGAATTTCCTGTTTGATGATGGGAAAAATGTCGCCCAAACCGGGTTGCGCTTCGAAAAACGAAAGTTGAACGCAATCCTTTTGCCTGAAATCGTGAATGACCGCAAATCGCGCCACCAGCTGATTGCCATCTCTCAACACAAACATTTTAGTGTATGAATGATTTTTGAAAGCCGAATTTTCGTTCAATAAAAGTCGCTCAACACCTGATTCGGTGCCTCTGTAATAAGGATTGTCCTTGTAAACAGCCTCTCCAACACTTCGGAAAATAGAATAAGTCGATTTTCCTTCAAGAAGTTCCGGTTTCATTCGAAAATATTGTTATTGTATTCAAGTAA
>JAUYEQ010000660.1 GCA_030691295.1 Bacteroidota bacterium | reverse complement strand
AAAGACCGAATTTATGGTGAACCAAACCATGGGTGGCGGAACCTGGATTTACCTGGGAACTTTCAGGTTTGAGAAAGGTGCCGATCGTGAACATGCCCGGATTGAACTGACCAATGAATCGAGCGAAACCGGCAAATGGATTACTGCCGATGCGGTGAAACTGGGCGGTGGAATTGGAAATGTGGTTCGGGGGCAGGCGGCGCAAATCGAAAAAATCCGCCAAATCCGCGACGAAAAAGGGTTTGCAATGGATTCGTCCCTTTGGTTGCCCTTTGCCAGTCAGCGTCCGCGTTATCAGGAGGCCTCGCGCTATTACCTGCAAACTGCCGGAATGCCCGATACGCTCGTTTACTTGCTGAACAAGACCAAATCGGATTATTCGAACCGTGGTGAAAATGCGGCTCTGTATGCGAAACGAGAAGCCGGAAAAAACGATTACAAAGATGATTACCAGTCGCGTGGCGAGTGGGTGAATTACCTGATGGGCGCGCCAAACGGACCAAAAGCGAATCCTGATGCAAAAGGCTTGGGAATTCCGATGGACATGGCGCTGGCTTTTCATACCGATGCCGGAACCACGCCCGACAGCTCGATTATTGGCAGCCTGATGATTTACGATACCACATACGGGCTGGATACTTTTGCCAATGGCCAGTCGCGTTGGGCCAGCCGCGATTTAACTGATATTTTGCATACGCAGATAGTTGACGATCTTCGAAAACTCTATTTTCCGCAGTGGACGCGCCGCCCGATGTGGAACAAACAATATGCTGAAGCTGCACGGCCAAAAGTTCCAGTAGTTTTGTCGGAATTGCTTTCGCACCAGAACTTTGCCGACATGGTTCATGCTTATGATCCACGATTTAAATTTGATGTCAGCCGTGCTTATTACAAGGGAATCCTAAAGTTTTTGGCTTTTCAGAACGGGCAGAAATATGTCGTTCAGCCTTTGCAGGTCGATCATTTTCAGATGAGTCTCGAAGGAAAAAACATCCGCTTGTCGTGGCGCCCTGTAGCCGACGAACTGGAGCCGACAGCAATTGCCAAAACATATAAAGTTTATACCCGGATCGAAAACGGAGGCTTTGACAATGGCCGGAATGTAAACGAGCCAAGCTTGATTATAACTGATTTAAAACCTGGAACCATTTACAGTTTCAAGGTTACTGCGATGAACGAGGGGGGCGAAAGTTTTCCTTCGGAAATACTGGCTTGCAGTTTACCAACCGACGACAAAAAACCGGTTTTAATTGTGAACGCTTTCGACCGCATTTGCGGACCGGCAGCTTTCGATAACGGCAAAGAAGCTGGTTTCAGGATGAGCGAAGATGAAGGTGTGGCCAACAAAAGAGATTTGGGATACATTGGCGAACAGTACGATTTCAACCGTAAATCGCCCTGGATCGACGATGATAATTCCGGTTTTGGTTCCAGTCATGCCGATCAGGAAACGCGCATCGTTCAGGGAAATTCGTTCGATTATCCGCTGGTTCACGGGCAGGCCTTCCGCAACAATGGATTCGGTTTTATTTCGATGAGCGACGAAAGCTTCGAACAGAAAAACTGGGACAAAAACGCGTTTTCAGCGCTAGACATCATTTTTGGCGAAGAGAAAACTACCAGCCGGCTTTACGGATTCAAAAAGAGGGATTTTACGCTTTTCACTCCTGAAATGCGGCAAGCCATCACCGAATATTCTTCCGG
>JAUYEQ010000645.1 GCA_030691295.1 Bacteroidota bacterium | reverse complement strand
AAGATGTTGAACAATGCAATACTTAAAGGGCAAGCCAAATATATTTTCATTTCGGATAAAGTTCAACGCTTGATGCTCGCTTCAGGTGAATTTACATGGCTTATCGAAAAATCCGAAAAATATGAAGATCAACTTGTAATTATTTATCGTAACAATAGTAAGACCGTGTATAAGCATCTCCATTTTCAAATTATGGCGTTTTTGCAGAAAGAATGACCAAAGAAGCAAAATTCATTGGTAGCTTATTGCCCATGGTTCAATAAAAGGGGCTTTCACTTCCCCACAAAAAGCTTCCCCTGCCACGTATCCTTTTCAAACAGCAACTTTTCAAGTTTGGCGGTGAATTCAAAGTTTTTCAATCCCCAGCGCGGAGCTATTAACAGCTCGTCGGGAGCTTCGCTAACAAAGCGCTCGACCACTATTTCAGGATTCAGCAATTCAAGGTATTTCACAACCAATTCCAGATAGCCTTCAACAGTGAACATCGGGAACTGCTCCGGATTCTGAAGGTATTCTTGGTACATCCGGGTTCCTTTATGAATCTGCAATTGATGCAATTTCAGGTTTTCGACCGGCAAGCTGGAAATTACCCTTGCCTGATCGAGCCAATCGGCTTCCGTTTCGCCGGGCAATCCCAGAATCAGGTGCGCGCAATTGTGAATATTTCTCCGGACAGTTTCTTCTATCGCCCAAACCGATTCCTCAAACGAATGTCCACGGTTCATCTTTTCAAGACTTGAATTCAAATGCGATTCAATGCCAAATTCAACCATGATGTAATGTTCCTCAGCCAACAACTGAAGGTAATCAAGAATTTCGGGAGTGAGGCAATCGGGACGGGTAGCAATTACCAAACCGATAACTCCCGGATGATCCAATGCTTCCTCATAAAGCATTCTCAGATTATAAAGTGGAGCATACGTATTACTAAAAGACTGAAAATATGCCAGATACATCATCGAACTGTATTTCCGGGAAAAGAATTCAATCCCTTCTGCCAGTTGACTGGAAACACTTTTTTCGAGGTTGCAATAAGCCGGACTGAATGTTTGATTGTTGCAATACGAACATCCGCCGGTTCCACGTGAGCCATCGCGGTTTGGACAAGTAAATCCAGCGTCAATCGAAATCTTTTGCACCCGACCACTAAACTTTCTCTTGAAATAACCCGAAAAGTCATTGTATCGTTTATCACTTCCCCACGAAAACCGGTTCATCCTGTAACATTTAAATTCAGTGGCAAAAGTAGTCCATTTTAGCTGGCATTGAAATCCATCCATTGGTATTCAAAAATTGAATTTCAGCCCTGAAAATCGATGGCACATTTTCGGAATTATTTAGCCAAAATGTTAAAACAACAAATTGCATCTCAACAACTAGCAATAATAATTTAATAATCAAACTTTTAACTATTCACGCCAAGCCCCGAAATTGTTAAAAACTAGTTTAAAACTTTCTGTATGCATCACTCGTGATTGGCCATTTGTAAGAATTGATTTCTTAAATTTAAACATCTCTAAATACTTATCTATGTTTAAACCAGAAGATATCAAACAGATTGTTGCAAGGGGAAGTCAAATTGAAATAGTTGAGCAGCAAATTTTAAATTTCAAACACGGTTTCCCTTTCCTGAAAATAACAGAAGCAGCCAGTAATCATCATGGACTTATCAAATTATCCGGCAGCGAAATTGAAAAATATATATCCATTTTTGAAGAAAAAGTTCAGAGTGGAATTGAGTTGTTGAAGTTTGTTCCTGCTTCAGGAGCAGCCAGCCGCATGTTCAAATCACTTTTCTCTGCCCTTGAAGATTTTCAAAAAGGAAAAGAACATTCAGAAGTTATCAAAGACAAAGAAGTTGCCCTGTTTCTGGATCAACTCAGCAAATTTGCTTTTTATGACGATTTGAAACAGCTCGCAGCAAAAGAAAATATTGATATCGAAGAAGTTCCGGCAAAAAAACTATTGGAATGGGTACTTCTTGAGCAAGGTTTAAACTACGGAAACCTGCCCAAAGGATTGTTGAAATTTCACGCCTATCCTGATGGAAACCGCACCCCGCTTGAAGAACATTTTGTTGAAGGCGCATCTTATTCAAAAAACAGTTCATCGGTGGTTCACGTTCATTTTACGGTTTCTCCAGAACATCAGCTTATTTTCGAAAATCATGTTGCCGAAATACTGCCCAAATACGAGCAATTCTTCGGAGTAAAATATCAGGTTGGATTTTCGCAGCAAAAACCATCGACCGATACCATTGCAGTTAATCCTGATAATGAACCATTCAGGAACAATGATGGCAGTTTACTCTTCAGACCGGCCGGACATGGCGCTTTGCTCGAAAACCTGAACGAACTTGATGCCGACATCATTTTCATCAAAAATATTGACAATGTAGTTCCCGATCAGCTAAAAAAACCAACCATCGATTATAAGAAGGCGCTTGCCGGGGTTTTGCTGAGCCTTCAGGAACAAATTTTTCATTATCAGAAAAAATTAAAAGAGCATCATTACAGTTCGCTCGAAAGCGCTTTTTATGCCGAAGCCGCCAATTTTCTGGAAAATGTTCTGAATATTGCTCCTCCACAAAACCAGTATTACAGCGAGAAGGAAGAATTGTACCACTATTTTAACAGTAAATTCAACCGGCCAATAAGAGTTTGCGGAATGGTTAAAAACCTTGGAGAACCCGGTGGAGGTCCGTTTTTTGCACAAAATAGCGACGGATCGGTTTCCCTTCAGATTGTTGAAAGTTCGCAAATTGATTTCAAAGACCCGGATCAGGCAAAAATTGCACACCATGCAAGCCATTTTAATCCGGTTGATCTGATATGCGCGACTAAAAATTATCAGGGTGAAAAATTTAATCTTGAACATTACAGCGATCCTGAAACCGGTTTTATTTCGTTCAAATCAAAAGACGGAAAAGAACTGAAAGCTCAGGAATTGCCCGGTTTATGGAATGGTGCGATGTCGGACTGGAACACACTTTTTGTTGAAGTTCCGGTTGAAACATTTAATCCGGTAAAAACTGTTACCGACCTGTTGCGAAAAGAGCACCAGTCAAATTGACTCAAATCGAAAAGTATTCTTAAATTTGCAACCTTTTAATTAGAGCTTATGAACGAGGACGCCAGAGATAGAGACATAGACGAAGATGATTTCCGGGAGGCGATAACACGTTTCAAAAAAATGGTTGAAAATGACAGCTCCGACTACTTCGATGTATTTGAGGTTGAAGGAATTATTGACCATTTTCTGGAAGAAGGAGAAATTTCACTTGCCCATATTGCAGTTGAAACCGGGACAAAAATACATCCGGGTGCCATTTCCATACAAATTCGCAAAGCTCAGGTACTTATGCACGAAGGAAATCTGGAAGAGTGTCTTGATCTGTTGAGTGTTGCCGAGAAAGTTGAAACATCCAATCCTGAACTTTATCTTACAAAAGGAGCTGCACTGAACTTGCTGGGTGATGTAAACGAAGCAATTATAGCCTACGAACATGCGCTGCTGATGCCACTCGACGAAATTGACGAAACCCTTTACAACATAGGAATCTCATTCGGTCAGGCAGGCGAAACTCACCTTGCAATCAAATACTTAGAAAAAGCATGTCACAGCAATCCTGACAACGAAATTGTACTTTACGAACTTGGGTATTATTACGACCGCGACTCTCAATTCGAAAACAGTATTGAACTTTATAACAAATACCTCGATATTGATCCTTTCAACCATTCGGTTTGGTACAATATCGGCATCACTTACAATCGGTTGGGCCAATTCGAAAAAGCCATCGAAGCCTACGATTTTGCGCTTGCGCTGAATGATGAATTTCTACATGCCCATTTCAACAAGGCGAACGCGCTGGCCAACAATAATCAATTCGAAGAGGCAATTATCTGCTACAATGAATACCTGTTGCTAGATAAAGACAACGATGATGCATTCTGCTATCTGGCCGAATGTTACCTGAACAGCGACAATTACGGCGAAGCCCTTGTCAATTATCAGAAAGCAATCCGCCTGAACGACAAAAATTCGAGCGCCTGGTATGGTTCCGGATTAATCATGTGGTCAGAAGGACAATTGGTCGAAGCAAAAACGTTTTTTAAGAATGCGATCAGACTGGAAGAAGACAATGCCGATTTCTGGTCGATGATTGCAAGGGTACATGCCGAATTAAACGAAACAAAAGAAGCGGTTGCCTCATTCGAAATGGCAGCATCGCTCGAACCTGAAAATATTGAAAACTGGCTCTCGTATTCGGAAATGTATTACGATTTGGACAACACAGACAAAGCCATAAAAATACTTAGAACAGCCAACAAGACAAACAAGTCGAACGCTTACCTCGACTACAGGCTTACCGCCTATTTGCTTGATAAAAATGAAGAACTGGAAGCTGCCTGTCATTTTGAAAGAGCGCTGAAAATTGATTTCAGTAAAAGCAGCGAACTTTTTGAATTTTATCCTGAAGCTTTAAAAATTGAATCGATAAAAAAACTTATTTCACAATATCAATCAACGAAACTTTAAAAAAATGAATTTTCGATTGCCACACATGCCTGAGCGTCCGGCACAACCCCGTGAAACCGGGTTAACGATGGTCATGGACAAAGGGTTGAGTTTGCGCGAAGCAGAAGATTTGTGCGATATTTCGGCACCCTACTGCGATCTGATGAAACTTGGTTTTGGAACTTCTATCATTACCAACCGGTTGCTCGAAAAAGTCAGGCTATACAAATCGGCCGGGCTAAAACCCTATTTCGGAGGAACTCTTTTTGAAGCTTTTGCTGTCCGTAATATGATGGACGATTACCGCCGTTATCTTGACAAGTATGAAATGGAAATGGTGGAAGTATCCGACGGAGTGATGGAACTGGACCATGATTTGAAATGCAGATACATTTCGGAACTAAGCAAAAACTACACAGTTTTATCAGAGGTCGGATCTAAACTGAAAGGAAAAGAAATTTCCAACGAAAAATGGATCGAGTACATGCAAACCGAACTTCAGGCCGGTGCATGGAAAGTTATTGCCGAAGCCCGCGAAAGTGGCAACATGGGCATTTACAACGACGATGGATCGGCCAATTTCAAACTGATTCTGGACATCAAAAAAGCACTTGACCCCGACACAATTCTTTGGGAAGCGCCGCTGAAAAACCAGCAGGTTTGGTTCATTAAATTACTTGGTTCGAATGTCAACCTTGGAAACATAGCCACCGACGAAATCATTCCGCTCGAAACCCTCCGGCTTGGGCTCCGCGGCGACACGCTGCTTACCTTTTTACCCTGCATTCACAACTGGGATATTTAATTTTTATTGATGATTGTCCGTTTAACTTACCTAATTCTCTTTCATTATTAGTCAGTTATAGTCATTCATAGTCATTAAGTTGTTATTTCAAGACAACTTAATGACTACCAAATGACAATAAATGACTTTTAATAACATTAGGTGAAAAAGATATTCATTTTTTGCGTTTATCCTTGATTCCGCAACCAATTGCCTTGGTTGTAGCAGGTTCAGGCATGCTCCCTGCAATCAATGCATCCAAAGCATTGGCTAAAAACGGCGAAGTTACTTTTGTCGCATCCTGATGGTTATCATCGATTGCCCCAATGTACTGAACCACAAAATCACTTCCTTTTTTCTGAAGTACGTAAACATGCGGAGTACGTGTTGCGCCATATTGCCGGTAAACTTCCTGTTTTTCATCTGTAAGATAAGGAAACGTAAAACCTTCCTTTTTGGCTACCGATACCATTTTGTCATATGAGTCATCAGGAGCAAGTGCAGGATCGTTGGGATTAATGGCAATAACAGGATATCCCTTCAATTTATACTTTTTATCAATTTCAATCAATCGATCCTGATAGGCCTGAGCATAAGGACATCCATTACAGGTAAATACGACTACAAAACCTTTTGCATCATAGAAATTACTGAAGGAAATCAGCTTTCCATCAATGTTTTTAAGCTTAAACTCAGTTGCTTTGTCACCTACATTGTATCCTGATGAATAAGCAGCTACAACAGCGAATAACAAAATAGAGACTACTGAAATAATACGTTTCATGGCATTTTAATTTTACGGTTAATAATTGAATCGAGCGTTTTAAAATCAAACTGTTGAGTATATGAATCACGAAAATCTTTCCCGTAAATCAGCGTAAACGGTATTTCGCCCGACCAACTTTTGTCAACCTTATCAATCCAACGATTCTGGTTTGGGTCGTCGAGCAAAAATACGTCCGAAGTAATTTTATGGGAAAGCACAAAGGGAGTCAGCCGGGATTTTAAATGGCCAAGCATATCGAGGCTCACTAACAATACTTTAAACTTTTTATCCGAATACTTTTCCTCAACGGCTTTTATAGCTGGTAATTCGGCAATACAAGGAGCACACCAGGTCGCCCAGAAGTTTACCAGATAAACCGTATCGTTCCTAAAATTTAGATACGGTTCCAACTGGTCATAGTTCAAAACACGGATCCTTTTAGTATCCGGAACCTTCGAACTAAGTGTTTGACTGACAAACAAAAATGAGATTAGTATTAAAATCAATCTTTTCATTCAAATTTAAGATTAATTTGTCCTTTATTTCTAACAAACCATTGCGACAAAATGTTTGAAATCAAAAATCAGAAAATTTTTAAAGTAGTTTCCTTCCATTTCTATTCAGGAAAAATTTATATTTGTCAGCACAACACAGCACAGTAAAAACTTAAATAAAATAAAACCTAAAATAAAATGTATGAAATCGACAAAATTGATTGCAGTAATTATTCTTTCCATCTTTTTATCCGGAAGTATTATGGCACAAACCGGTTATCAGCCATCTGAGAAAAACCTTCAAAACCGCGAATGGTTTCAGGATGCAAAATTCGGACTGTTTATACACTGGGGATTGTACTGCCAGATGGCCGGAGGAGGCGATCAGGGTATTGCAGAATGGATCATGAACCAGAAAAAAATCCCGATTGCTCAGTACGAAAAACTCACCAACTTCTTCAATCCTGTCGCTTTTAATCCGGCTGAATGGGTTTCGATGGTAAAAAAAGCCGGAATGAAATACATAACCATTACCAGCAAACACCACGAGGGATTTGCCATGTACGACTCAAAAGTAAGCGATTACAATGTAGTTGACAAAACTCCCTTCGGCAAAGACATTATTAAGATGCTGAAAGCCGAATGCGACAAACAGGGAATCAAACTTTTCTTCTACTATTCGCAGCTCGACTGGCACCATCCTGATTATTTCCCGCGTGGAAATACAGGTCAGGGATTTACCGGACGACCAGAAAAAGGCGACTGGAACAAATACATTGATTTTATGAATGCCCAGTTGAGCGAACTTCTGACCAATTATGGCGAGATTGGCGGAATCTGGTTCGACGGAATGTGGGACAAACCGGATGCACCGTGGCGTTTGGACGAAACCTACGCTTTGATCCACAAACATCAGTCCGGAGCATTGATTGGCAGCAATCACCACAAGTTTCCAATTGCGGGAGAAGATTTCCAGATGTACGAACGCGACCTTCCGGGCGAAAACTCGATGGGATTTAACCACACCGGCGCAATGTCGGATTTACCGCTCGAAATGTGCGAAACGATGAACGGATCATGGGGTTTCAACCTGGCCGATAACAACTACAAATCAACCACCCAATTGCTTCAGACATTGATAAAATCTGCTGGTTATGGCGCAAACTTTTTACTGAACACAGGCCCGATGCCAAACGGAAAAATTCAGCCTGAAAATATTGACACCCTCATGGTAATGGGCAAATGGCTCGATAAATACGGCGAAACCATTTATGGAACGCGCAAAGGCCCGATCAATCCAACAACATGGGGCGCTTCAACCCAAAAAGATGGAAAAGTTTGGGTGCATGTTCTAAAGTGCAACGAAGAAAATCTGTTTATTGGCAAACTTCCGAAAAAATTAAAATCAGCCAAATTTTTCGAAGATCAATCAGTTGTGAAATTTAAAGAAACAGAGTTTGGCGTCATCCTGAACATTCCCGATTCAAAGAAAAAACCGGTTGATACAATCATTCAACTCGAAATGTAATCATTATCAATTTCTTATAAACCGAAAAAGCTATCTGTTAGAGGATGGCTTTTTTAGTTTATTCCGAATAATTTTCAGGTGATATGTGATTGTTTAAACAAACGACAACTCATGCATATATCTACATACTTTATCAAATATTTTTTGATATATTCGGAAACTTAAAAAGAACAAAACCGCGGTGGTATTTTTAAGAACAGTGTTTTTAATGAATTGACAATCACAAAAAACCAAAATATGTTTGATCTTGATTTAATTACCAAAAGTTATCAGGAATTAAGTGCTAAAATTGAAAAAGCAAGGAAGCATTTAAACAGGCCGTTAACCCTTTCCGAAAAAATTCTCTATTCACATTTGTACGGCGATCAGCCGCTGCAGGATTTTAAACGTGGCGTTGATTATGTGGATTTTGCTCCCGACCGGGTTGCCATGCAGGATGCCACTGCCCAAATGGCCTTGCTTCAGTTTATGAATTCAGGAAAAACCCAAACGGCAGTTCCTTCAACGGTGCATTGCGATCACCTGATTCAGGCCAGCAAAAATGGTCTTGCCGATTTGAACGATGCCATTAAAATCAACAAGGAAGTGTACGATTTTCTCGAATCCGTATCCAATAAATATGGAATTGGATTCTGGAAACCGGGTGCAGGGATTATTCATCAGGTGGTGCTCGAAAACTATGCATTTCCGGGCGGAATGATGATCGGAACCGACTCGCATACCGTAAACGCCGGTGGTTTGGGCATGGTAGCCATTGGTGTTGGCGGCGCCGATGCTGTTGATGTGATGGCCGGAATGGCTTGGGAACTTAAATTTCCGAAGTTAATCGGTGTAAAACTCACCGGTAAACTAAGTGGCTGGACTGCCCCAAAAGATATTATCCTGAAAGTTGCCGGAATCCTTACGGTGAAAGGCGGTACAGGTGCCATTATTGAATATTTCGGCGAAGGTGCACAATCGATTTCATGCACCGGAAAAGGAACCATTTGCAACATGGGCGCTGAAGTTGGCGCAACTACCTCCACATTTGGTTACGATGAATCGATGGAACGATACTTACGGGCTACAAACCGCGCAGAAGTTGCCGATCTGGCAAATCAGGTCAAAGAACATCTGACTGCCGATCCTGAAGTTTATGCAAATCCCGAAAAATATTTCGACCAACTAATCGAAATTAATCTGGATGAGTTGGAACCTTATATCAATGGTCCGTTTACTCCTGACCGTGCAACGCCCATTTCCAAAATGGCAGAAGTCGCCAAAGAAAACGGATGGCCAACCAAAATTGAAGTTGGCTTGATCGGTTCATGCACCAACTCTTCGTATGAAGACATTTCCCGCGCGGCTTCACTTGCACAGCAGGCGGTTGATAAAAATCTGAAATCGAAATCCGAATTTACAATCACGCCGGGTTCTGAATTGGTGCGTTTTACCATCGAACGCGACGGTTTTATTGATACTTTCAATCAAATAGGCGCGAGTGTTTTTGCCAATGCCTGCGGACCGTGTATCGGCCAATGGTCGCGCCCCGGTGCCGAAAAGGGCGAAAAAAATACGATCATACATTCGTTCAACCGCAATTTTTCGAAGCGTGCCGATGGCAATCCAAATACGCATGCTTTTGTGGCTTCTCCTGAAATTGTAACAGCGATGGCCATTGCCGGCGATCTGACATTCAATCCGCTGACTGATTACCTGATCAATGAAAAAGGCGAAAAGGTAAAACTTGACATACCTTCTGGTCTGGAACTTCCGG
>JAUYEQ010000642.1 GCA_030691295.1 Bacteroidota bacterium | reverse complement strand
TCGCGACCGAGCCCAACGTCTGGGACTGTCTACTGGTCAGATCGGAATGGAAATCCGCACAGCATTGTACGGTAAGGAAATTTCGAAACTGAAACAGGAAGAAGATGAATATCCGATCATGCTCCGTTATGCAGAAGTTACGCGCGACAATATCAACGCGCTGGTTAACCTTATCATTACCTATCGCGACATGAACACCGGGCGATTACGCAGTATTCCACTTTCAACAGTCGCAAAAATTGACTATACTTCTTCTTATGCAGGAATCAAACGCCTTGATCAGAAACGTATCATCACCGTTTATTCCAATTTACTTTCAGGATATTCGGCCAACGATATTGTGCCAATAATCAAAAGGGAGGCAGCTTCGTTCCCGCTGCATGAAGGTACCGTTATCAAGTTGACCGGTGAACAGGAAGACCAGGCTGAAACAACTGCTTTCTTTATGAAAGCGATGATCATTGCCTTGGGAGCCATCTTTTTTATCCTGATTACCCAATTCGGATCAATAAGCAAATCGCTTATTATTCTTAGCGAGGTTCTTTTCAGTATCGTTGGCGTTTTGCTTGGTGTAATGCTCTTCGGAATGGACATTGTTATCCTGATGACCGGCCTCGGAATCGTAGCTCTTGGAGGAATTGTAGCCCGAAACGGAATATTGATTGTTGAGTTTATTGATGCGAAGAAAAAGGAAGGAATGCCTACACGACGTGCAATTATCGAAGGAGGCAGAACGCGTATCACGCCGGTTATCCTTACAGCAACCTCAACCATGCTGGGATTGGTTCCGTTGGCAGTGGGTATGAATATCAATTTCGTAACCATTTTCACCGAACTGAACCCACACATCTATTTTGGGGGCGACAACGTTGCTTTCTGGGGTCCGTTGGCCTGGTCGATCATTTTCGGTTTGAGTTTTGCCACTTTCCTTACCCTGATGTTTGTTCCAGCTTTGTATGAGCTGGATTATACTGTCAGACTGAAATTACAAAGGCGCAAAAATCTGAAAAGGATTAAAGCGCTGAAGAAATAATCTTTACAGATTTTAATCAAAAAGTAAACGGCGGAAAGGGTAACTTTTCCGCCGTTTTTTTATTTGACTACGAATATTATTGACTTCTATCTATTTTGGATGGATTCTGTCTGGTATCGAAGATATCCGTAATTTCAATTCGATTTTCAGATTCATTTAACCAATACAGGACTTTGTAATTTTTGCAAACCAAATAGCGGAATTCTTCTTTTCTGTTGAGTAAAAGTTTTTCTTTTTGTCCAATGTTTGGCTGTTCCTTTAATTTTAGAACTGCCTTGGTAATTTCAAGTACTAATTTCCTGGCAATTCTCAAACTTGCAGTTTCTTTGTAGTAGTCGAAAATTTGGTGGAGTTCACTTTTTGAAAAGTCTGTCCAGTAAATTTTTAACCCCATCCTTCGATTTCTTTTATGAGTTCGTCAATAC
>JAUYEQ010000640.1 GCA_030691295.1 Bacteroidota bacterium | reverse complement strand
CAAGCGTCATGGGCGCGGAGAATGTTCCTCCTGTCTGGTAATTTTTCGAGCCACGATCTTCAGGGGCGTTCACAATAAAATACGGTTTGTCTGTCACCGGTTGTTTGCCGCCCGGTCACATCATTTCAATCATTTCCGGCTCGTTCATTCGTCCCAAGTCGTTGATGGCTAAGACCCAGTTGTCCTGCTGAAGGCGCATTTCGGCCAGCTTTGTTTTGTATTTCGGGTCATCAGCCAGGTTTTTCAACTGAAAAGGATCAGCTTTCACATCGTACAATTCTTCCGGTGGACGAGTACTGGCTTTCGTGTGTGCCAGTGTAATTGAACACCGCGAAGAACGGCTGATTTTTATCCGGGCGATTTTTGTAGTGGGCCGTGCGGCTGCAATCGTCCCAAATGCTCCCCGGCACGGGGTCTTTGGCAAACTGGTAATCGGTTTTGTTGTTGTTGGTGCAATAGTAGCCTGCCACCCTCAAATATTCGGTAAAAGCTTTCACGTAATGAGGCGGAACTGCTGTAAATTCCACCGGGTTCTCAACCGAACGGCGATAGCCGGTGGTGCGCATGTGCATGCAGCCAATCGAGTTCTGGTACATTCCGGTGATAATCCCGGCGCGAACAGGGGCACAAATGGCCGCCGAAGTAAATACATTGGTGAACCGAACCCCCTGGGTAGCCAGTTTGTCGATATTCGGAGTTTGCGCCACCTTATCGCCGTAACAACCCAGGTGCGGGCTGAAATCTTTAGTAGATATCCAGATGATATTCGGTTGCTTCTGACTGTTTTGAGCTTGCGATATAAAAGGCAGGGCTGCTGTCATCAGTGAAGGAAGCAGGACCGCAAATAATTTCGTTTGATTAGTTAAGTTCATGATAAATGGTTAAATGGGTGAATGGTTAAATTGTAAACAATTAAGGTTTGTCGAGCATTTCTTTGGAGACCACTCCTACCCGATCCGCCCATTTTTCGTACTCCTGAATCATCTGCTTTTTACGGTCAGCCTGTTCGGCGCTTAAATCGTTCAGTTCCGACCGGTCTGTTTTCAGATTGTAAAGTTCCCAGCCCATAAATTTCTTTTGTCCGTAATTGTATTGCGAAACCAGTTTCCAATCGCCATCGCGCATGGCTCGGTTTCCTTCGTGTTCCCAGAAAATAGGTTGTTGCCGTTTCATTTTCTTTCCTGAAAATGCGTTTTTAAGACTTACACCCTCCATCGGGGTGATTGGGTTTCCGTTGAATGTTTCCGGGTATTTTCCATCGGCATAGTCAACAAAAGTGGTCATCAGGTCGGTAATGTGACCGGGTTGATGAACCAACTTGCCTCCTTTTATTTGTTCAGGATAAAAGGCGATGAACGGTGTAGAAATTCCACCTTCGTGCACCCAGTGTTTGTGCATCCTGAAAGGCGTATTGCTCACGTTCGCCCACGGGAATTCATAAGCGTCGAACGAATCTGCAGTACCGGCTTCTCCGGTCGTTCTGATGTAATTACCTTTGTTTTTGGTGCCTTCGTGGCAACCACCATTGTCGGACAGAAAAATGATGAGCGTGTTATTGAGTTCGCCCATTTTTTCGAGTTGCGCCAGCATCCGTCCAATATTTTGATCCATGCGATCGATCATGGCAGCATAAACAGCCATGCGCAAATCCCACATTTTCTGATCTTCCGGGCTTAACGAATCCCATTTCGGAGAATTGGCATCGCGCGGAGAAAGCTGGCACGAGGCTTCGATCAAACCCATTTTTTTCATCCGTTCGAAACGCTCTTTGCGCAACACATCCCAGCCCTTCATGTATTTTCCGCGGTATTTGGCAATGTCGTCGGGCAAAGCATGAAGCGCCAGTGCGGAGCGGTGTAAGCCAGGTACATAAAGAAAGGCTCTTTTTTTGCTTTTCCTCTTCCAGAAACTGAAGGGCATAATCGGTAATGGTATTGGTAAAGTAGAAACCCTGTTTGGGCGGATCGTAATCGGCATCATCGAGCATCATGCGCGGAGCCTGCTGATTGGTTCTGTACGGAATTCGCTCAAAGTAACTTCCGGCGCCGTCGATCAGGCCAAAATAACGGTCGAAACCACGCTTGCGGGGAAGGGTTTCGGGTCGGCTACCTACGTGCCATTTGCCCGACATATAGGTATTGTAACCATTCAATTTCAGCGCTTCGGCCATTGTTACCGAAGTGGTATTGAGGTATCCCTGGTACGACGGATAACCCAAATCGTTTACCATGTCGCCCACTCCCGCCTGGTGCTGGTACAAGCCGGTTAACAACGATGCCCTGGTTGGGCAGCATCGCGCTGCATTGTAGAATTGAGAAAACCGAACGCCCTTTTGTGCCAGTTTATCCAGATTGGGCGTTTTAATTTCCGAACCAAAACATCCGATGTCAGAATAGCCCATGTCGTCGGCCAATATGAGGAGAATATTGAGCCGGGGTGCTGGTTTTGCAGGTTCTTCCGCCAGAGCTGGTTGCATGATCAAACCTGTCAGGCTGATACCAATAATTTTTTTTAGCTGCATACCGACTTATATTTATGAGTAATTTGAAAAATCTTGAAAACCTTCGATTGAATGAAAAAAACTACCAAGAAACGCGCTCATCTCTTTTGTCACGATCATCTTTCCAAGTCTGCTTAGGGAAAGTCGAATTGAAAACAAATGGAAGGAAAGGATTGTTTATACCTTTCCTGAGAATACCCGAACCTCACCACTAATATTTCAAGCAACTACTGAAGTCTATTTTGCATCCACTGCACACCTGAAACCTGTATTAAACAAAGAAGTTTCCTGCGTGTTGGAGACCCTGCCGGTAGTTGAATAGCTGTTTTCGCCGTTTTGGTCAAAGAAGAATGAACCTCCGCGAATAACTTTTGCTTCAGGATTGTACTGAAATGGTGCATTATTTCCCGGATACAAGGTATAAACATCTGAGCACCAGCTTCATACATTTCCTCCCATATCGGTCAATCCGCAGGAGGTTTCAGGAAAAGATCCAACCGGTGAAGTCAGTGCAAAACCATCGGCTCCCTGTTGGGCTTTAAGATCGTCTCCCTGCCAAACATTCGCCATGTATTTTCCGTTTTGAACCAGTTCATTTCCCCAACTAAACTTTGCATCACTTTTTCCACCGCAGCGGGCTGCATATTCCCACTCAGCCTCAGTCGGAAGTCTTTTACCTGCCCAGGCTGCATAGGCAGTGGCGTCATTCCAGCTAATATGGGTAACGGGATAATTATCGCCGGACTGCGGGGCATTCCTGCCCATCGGATATTGCCAGTTGGCCCCAGGAACCAATGCCCAGCCGGAAGTGCTAAAATCAAATACTCCTGAATCGCCAAATCTATCGGCATCGGTTTGGTATTTTGTTGCCTCAATAAACCGACGAAAATCGCCAACGGTAACCGGATATTTATCGATTTTGATTCGATTACTTCTTTATGAAATCGTCGAAAGCATTATAGACACCACCGGAACGCTGTTTTTCATACTGAATGGCCTGCTGCTCTTTCCATTGTTCAGCCATCATCTTAAAAGTCGGATCGGCATGTTTCAGGAACATTTTTGTGGTGGTGCAGAACCTTGGCTTGCGCTGATCTTCAGGATCTTTAATGTGGTCTTTGGTGCATCCGCCGTAGCAATTGCGCAGCCAGGTGCATGTGCGGCATTCGCGCGGCAAAACGGCCTTGGCAGCTCCAAAAGTCTGTTGCTTCTTCGAATTAAGCATATTGATAATGCGGTCGTGCATAATGTTACCCAGTTTCCATTTGGGCTCCACAAAAAAGTCGCAACTATACACATTTCCGTTGTGCTCAACCACCACATAAGGTCCACATTCTTTCATCATGGTACATTCCGGCGCTTCCATGTCAACATACGAATGAAAAACCGATTCGAAATGCCTGACAGATGTGGTCGGGACTCCATTGACAAAGTCGGCCTGCCATAAATCAAATATCCTGATCAGAAAATTGCCGTAATCGACTGCTGAAACGGAAAAAGGAGCTGCTTTCGACGGATCATTTTTATCGGTTTCAACAATCGGAATAAACTGCATAAACGTGTAACCCAAACTTTTATAATAGGCATACAATTCGTCGGGAAATTGAACGGAATAGGAAGTCAACACACACATCGCATTGGCTGCAACCCCCTCCTGCAGAAGCATGACCGCATTTTCTTCTACCCGCTGATGCGTTCCTTTTTGTCCTTTGTCGAACCGGTACTGGTCGTGGATGTGTTTTGGACCATCGAGCGAAATACCGACCAGCCAATCGTATTCTTTCAGGAACGAAGCCCAGTTTTTATCGAGCAAAACCCCATTGGTTTGCAAGCCATTTCCAACCATCTGGTTGTGCTTGTATTTCTTTTCCAGTTCGATGGCGCGTTTGTAAAAATCCAACCCCATCAAGGTAGGTTCACCTCCTTGCCATGCCAGCGAAACGTTGTCTCCCGATTGTTGCATCACCTGCCGAATCATTTCTTCCTGAATTTCAAGACTCATGCGGTGTACAGGAGTTTGATGAAATAAAGCTGATTTTTCAAGGTAAAAACAATAAGTACAATCCAGGTTACAATCAGGACCAGTTGGTTTTATCAATACGGATGATAATGGACGGTGTTTAATGGCCATAATTATCTACTTAAAATTGATTTTCAATTAAAAGTCTCAAAGGTATTAATCGGATTTAAAATTGTTCTTTTCCGAAGGTACTTTCTGCTTTCTTTCCGCCTTTGCCTTTCGAATTAAACGAATAGCTGACGCCTAATTCAACAATTCCACCATTAGCGTATGTTCACTGCTTCTAGAACATAAGCCACAACTTTCCCGAAATTATATCTTCCCCATAACTTAATATCCGGTAAAGATCATTGTATGGAACTTTCCGAACTTCCGTTTTGGGATCATAATCAGAATTTGCTGATGCCCAGTATTTTTTCTCCTCATTTTTCTCCAGAAAGTTTATCAGCTCTGCAAACAATTCGTGGGTTTTGTCGGGCATTTGTGTTGCCAGATTATTTTTTTCGGAGATGTCTTTTCGAAGATTGTACAGATTCAGTCGCCTGTTCCAGTCGAAAATCAACCGGTAAACTCCCTTTCGGACTGCCGAATGCGGTGTAAACGGAAGCCCGAAGGCAGGATTTTCATAAATTACACTCATCGGATAATGCCAGAAATAGGTATCACGGGTATAGGTTTTTTATTTGTTTTTCGGGTCTTTCAATAAACCGGCGATGCTTTGCCGGTCAATCGGATGGGTAGATTTTGTATTTCCCAGAAACAAAAAAAACTCCTGTAAATGTGGTATTTACAGGAGTTTGCTTTGATGTGCATTTTGAAAATGTGACCCCTATGATACAAAACTCGAACCATTTACTGGAGGATTTGAAGCTGCTGTGTGACGTATTGGCGGCTTAATTAGCAAATTACCAAGTTGGAGCGAATGCCGAAACGATTAATTAATATTGAGCCCTTGGATAAAGATCAGATTTTTGATCAGGTGGAAGAGTTCACCGACAAAATCGCCGAAGTCTATCAGGGAATCTCGATGGATATTTGCATGAGCCAGTACTGGTGCAAAAAATATATTCAGGACAAACGTGCCCAAGGTTTTTATCAGAACAAATCTGATCAGGACATCAACACCGGAATTGATTTCACCCCTTTAAAGATCAAAGGTCTGGCCTCGATGGTGGAAACCAATGATATCTTCTGCACTCCATCTGAAAACTTCCTGCACATTTCGCCGGCAACCATTACCAAGAACGGATTGACAAAGTCAACGGCTGCTTCTGAGCTAAAATTCCGCCTGTAAAACCTAGAAGCATCAGTGCAAGTCCGAATATTCGGACTGAAAGAATAATTCTCATGGTTGTTTCTTTAGTTGGTTTTAACGTTTGTTCAATATTTATAGCTCATTTTTACGGAAGAGAATGCACCCGAATCTCCTGCCTTTCCATCCACTATAATACCGGTTCGCATAGCAACTCCCCACTGCGGAAGAAAATTACCGTCCACAGAATAGTCATTCTGCATTTTCACCGGAATCCAGTTTTTCTGATCGGTAGTGTAGTAGAATTGGTAAATGCGACCATGCAGGGCTTTAAGCTTAAGCGAAATGGATGCTATTTCTGGAATTGGAATTTCTGCCAGAATTTCTTTCGTTCCTTTTTTGATTTGGAAAAGAATCAGCTTAGAATGACCAGCCATGAATGCCAGCAGATTTTTGGAGTTCCCATATATCCCAATTCCGCTTTGTGCAACTTGTCCTGCCAGTTCAGCTTCAAACGAATAGCTTCCGGTTTTTGGACTTATTCCTGTAAACGCAAGTCCATCCTGATTGGTCGCCAGCGAAAGCAATCCTTTTCGAATACTGATCTCGGGTTTCGGGTTTTTCAAATCCCATTGCCACAACAACCGGTTTTTGTCAGTCAAAAAATTATCAAAATAAACAGAGTCCCGAACCTGTTGCGTATTGTGGAAAGGCATTTCGGCACTTACCGATGGCGTATTCCCATTTTTAAAACGAGGCCATCCGGTTGTTTTGTCCCAAACCAACTCGTCAAGCAATCCTTGTCGGCCAATGTATTCGAAATCGGTGGCATTGTAGGAGTGGTACAAGTAAAAGTAGCGGTTATCGGGCGTGGTTACCAAGGTTCCGTGTCCGGTACATTTCCATACCTCGCTTCCCTGTAATATGGGTTCCGGCAACTGTTCCCACCCGGTCTTCAGGTTTTTCGAACGCGAAACCATCACCCGATAGTCGCACCGGTTATCGCAGCAACCGCCTACCGAATAAAGCATGTAATAGTATTCGCCGTGTTTTACCAGACATTGTCCCTCGTCGCCCGCGCCTTTCCAACCCTGGTCGAAACGGGTCAGGCTGAAATGTTTACCAACCAGCGACAAACCGTCGTCACTTAATTCCGATGCCAGAATTTCAATCGGGCGTTCTTTGCTTAATCCGTAGGCTTTCCAGCTGATGTATCTTTTTTGATCGTCATCCTGAAACACAAAACCATCGATCGCCTCATTTCCCCATTCTATGATGATGCCCCGGTCGGTAAAACCTTTCCGGAGATCGTTGGTGGTGGCTACACCAATACACGATACACGGTCGCCTTTACGCTTTGCGGTATAATATACGTAGAAGGTTCTATTGTGATAGCAAAGCTCAGGAGCCCAAAAGCTATCCGAAGTCCATGATGGTTGTTCATTAAAAATGGAGCCAATTTGTTTCCAGTTGACCAGATCAGTTGATTCGTAAATCGGATAATTGGGTGCAAAATCGGAAGTGGTTCCGGCGGCATAATACATTTTGCCCACACGAATAACCGTCGGATCGGGAATATCGCCCGGAATAACCGGATTCTGATAGGTGGCGACATTCTGGTTTTGTCCGTACAAGGAGCTGTCGACTCCGGCTAAGCAAGCCAGCGTAAGCAAACTTATACGCCCCGCATTTCGAATCATTGCTAAAGTATTTGATTTTCGTTTCATAAGGTTATAATTGGTTTAATGATTATCCAAAACTATCAATAGTAATAATACACTAACCGGTGGCTTTCCCCTCATCTGCACATTAAACTTTTTCATTTTACGACCAGCCTTTTCCCCAAATAAATGATGAATCAATAAATTGTGTCAGCAAATCGCATATAATCTCCAAATCCATGGTTGCTCCATAGTTAATACCGATTTATGTCTGTTCGAAAGGTAAAATTCAAATATATTTGAAATAAATCAGGCTATCTTTGCGGTTCAAATCAAAACTGTTTTTATACTTGAAAGAGGGTCAGGAATACTTGGAGGCATTGAAACTTGGCAGCGAAATAGCTTTCAGGGAAATAATGAATTGTTGGTACAAACGACTTTTCAATTTTGCCAACGGGTACCTTAATAATCAGGAAAACACCAAAGAAGTACTTCAGGATGTTTTTCTTAAATTGTGGGACAACCGCCACCAACTTGCCGAAAACACTGTTCTGAATGCTTATTTGTTTACTCTGACCAGGAATCGCTGTATTGATCTCATCCGGCGCGAACGTTTGGTAATTCAATTCAGAAATGACAAACAAGAGGAATACCTGCGTTTAAGCGAAAACTTCGAAGCTTTATCAGACCCAATTCTGGACAATATTTTTGCGCGGGAAGTTCAAAGTGAAGTAAATCGCGTAGTTACGTCATTGCCGGAACAATGTCGGAAAGTTTTCACCTTAAGCCGTTCCAATGGTTTGAAAAACAAGGAGATAAGTGCAATGCTGAATCTCTCTGAAAAAACAATTGAAAGTCATCTCACCAAAGCCCTCAAAACTATAAGGCGGTCACTCGAACAAAAATTCCCCGGCTCACTAAATCTCATCTTTATTTTAGAGCAAAAATTAAGGCACTTCAAAAATATTCCCGACGCCCAAAACTGATCTGATCTTTCTTATGACTCTATAAGGAATTAACGAATAATGTGGGTTAAAGCTTTTATTCGCGAATTGAACCCTTTCATTTTATTATTTA
>JAUYEQ010000637.1 GCA_030691295.1 Bacteroidota bacterium | reverse complement strand
TTATTGATTTACAGGGTTATTAAAATTCCTAAAAGTGACCCAGCTGGGATTCGGACCCAGGACCCCATCCTTAAAAGGGATGTGCTCTACCAACTGAGCTACTGAGTCATCCTTATTGTGCCTTTGTTTTTCAAAAGCGGTTGCAAAAATATGTTTTTAAAATTAAAAAATCAACAGGTTTTTGAATATTTTCGAATATAATTCGCAATCAGCTGTATTTCAGGCTTCAATAATTACAAAAACAACAATTCACATGAAATCAAGTTTATATTTAATGCCCAAATAGCTTTTTACCTTATCGAAAATGTATTCTGGACAAACAAATTCCTATTTTCGCTAATATAATCTAAGGTGATTACGAATAAAGTTACTTTACACAAAAATCGGAATATACTCCGCTTTTTAACCCAAAAATACTGGTTATGAATATTCAAATGGTTGATCTGTTTACTCAGTATGAAAAAATAAAGGCTGAAATTGATTCTCAGATTGAGAGTGTAATCCGTTCCTCTGTCTTTGTGAAGGGTGGAAAAGTGACGGAATTCGAGGAAAACCTAAAAAAATACCTGAATGTTGGAAATGTAATTTCATGCGGAAACGGAACAGATGCCCTGCAGATTGCAATGATGGCGCTGGATCTGAAGGAAGGCGATGAAGTAATCACCACTCCTTTTACCTTTGTATCAACTCTTGAAGTATTGGCTTTAATGAAACTAAAGCCTGTTCTGGTGGACGTTGATCCAAATACTTTTAATATCAGGCCAGAACTGGTTAATAGTCACATCGATCACAATACCAAAGCCATTGTTCCTGTCCATCTTTACGGCCAATGTGCAGATATGGAATCTCTTACTGAAATTGCAAAGGAAAATAACCTGTTTATCATCGAAGATGCCTGTCAGGCTTTGGGAACCGAATATATTTTCAAAAATGGCATGGTTGCCAAAGCTGGCACGATTGGCGATATCGCAAGCAACTCCTTTTTCCCAACTAAAAACCTGGGAGCATTTGGCGATGGCGGTGCACTTTTCACCAACTCCGATGAACTGGCTCAGGCAATGCGTTCGATTGCCAATCACGGAATGAGCAAACGGTATTATTACCAGCAAATCGGCATGAATTCGAGATTGGACGCCATTCAGGCAGCCATTTTGGATGTTAAATTAAAATACCTTGACCAATTTATTGAAGCAAGACAGGCAGCTGCTGTATTTTATGATCGTGAATTATCCAATATTCCTGAAATATCAATTCCTGCAAGGGTTCCATACAGCACGCACAGCTTTCATCAATATACCATCAAGGTTCGCGGAAAACGCGATGAACTTCAGAAGTTTCTTCATTCACGCGAAATTCCTTCAATGATTTATTATCCTTTATCACTGCATCTTCAGGAAGCATATCATTACCTGGGATATAAAAAGGGCGATTTTCCTGTCGCAGAAGAACTTTCGGAACAAGTATTATCTTTGCCGATGCACACCGAATTGACAGAAGAGCAGCTAACTTTTATTACCTCAACAATCCGTGAATTTTTCAGCTAATGGAAACATCTTTTTTTGCACACGAAACCGCTGTAATTGATCAGGATTGCACGATTGGACATGAAACCAAAATCTGGCATTTTTCGCATATCATGTCGGGCTGTACAATTGGCGATCAGTGTGCTATCGGCCAAAATGTGGTTATTTCTCCTGAAGTCAGGATTGGCAACCGGGTAAAAATCCAAAACAATGTTTCGGTTTACACCGGGGTAATTTGCGAAGATGATGTTTTTCTGGGGCCATCAGCAGTATTTACAAATGTGATAAATCCGCGAAGTGCCATCGTCAGGAAAAATGAATACCAAACGACCCTGGTAAAAAAAGGGGCAACAATTGGAGCCAATGCAACCATTGTTTGCGGAATTTCCATCGGCAAATATGCATTTGTTGGCGCCGGTGCTGTCGTAACCAAGAATATTCCTGATTATGCTTTGGTTGTTGGAAATCCTGCCCGTCAAACCGGTTGGATGAGCGAATACGGGCACAAATTAAAATTTAATCCTGAGGGAGTCGCTGTTTGTCCTGAAAGTCAGGAAAAGTACAGGTTGGAAAATGGGAAAGTTGTAAAGATTGACGATTAGACAATTTACCATATACGCCTTCAACAATAAGTAAATAGTAAATCATTAAATAGTAAATAAATTAACGATTAAATATCGACTATGCTTTCTGAAAAAAAAATACGCTTTGCCGTTGCCGGACAAGGGCACATTGGCAAACGCCATGCTGAAATGATTCTTCGCAATCCTCATACTGAATTGGTTGCAGTTTGCGACATCCGTACTCCTGAAGAATGCAAAACTTCGTATGAAGGAGTTCCATTCTATTCTTCACTCGACGAATTACTAGAAAAGGAAACCAGCCTCGATGTACTGAATATATGCACTCCAAACGGCCTACATGCCGAAATGTCGATAAAAGGCCTGGAAAAAGGTTTGCACATTGTGGTAGAAAAGCCGATGGCCTTGACCAAAACCGATGCAGAACGGATTGTTTTCAAATCGCTTGAAAGAAGCCGGAATGTTTTCTGCGTGATGCAAAACCGCTACTCTCCCCCATCGGTTTGGCTGAAAAGCGTGATCGACCAAAATCTGCTGGGCAAACTTTTTCATGTACAGATTAATTGTTACTGGAACCGCGACGATCGCTATTATACCCGCCAGAACTGGCATGGCGATGCGAAACTTGACGGTGGAACTTTGTTTACCCAGTTTTCGCATTTCATCGACATTATGTATTGGTTGTTTGGCGATATAAAAAACATTACTGGTCAATTTAAAGATTTCAACCACAAAACGTTAACCGATTTCGAAGATACCGGAATCGTCAATTTTGAGTTTGTAAACCAAGGGATTGGCACTCTGAATTATTCCACGTCCATTTACCACGAAAATCTGGAAAGCAGCATGACCATTATTGGCGAAAAAGGAACGATTAAAGTTGCCGGTCAGTACATGAATGAAGTGGAATACTGCAACATCAAAGATTACCAGATGCCTGAACTGGAAGCCAGCGCTCCACCCAACGATTACGGTTTATACAAAGGATCGGCTCAGAACCATCATTTGGTTATTCAAAATGTGGCAGACACATTAAGCGGACATACTCCAATCAGTACCAATGCGTTGGAAGGTTTAAAAGTGGTAGATATTATCGAACGAATTTACGCAGTCAGAGATCAGGTATGGAAAAAATAATTCCGGCAAACTCTTATTTCTGGCATGCTGTTTACGTCAAGTCGAGGGCTGAAAAAAAAGCCCAGACTGAACTTCAGCTTCAGAAAATTGAGACATTTCTGCCACTTCAACGAAAACTCAGGCAATGGAGCGACCGTAAAAAATGGGTGGAAACGCCTTTAATTTCGGGCTATTTGTTTGTGCAGGCAAGCCGGAAAGAATACGATTTGATACTTCAATCAAATTATGTGGTAAGCTATGTCAGGTTCGAAGGTAAGGCGGCCATTATTCCTGATGCTCAGATCGAATACCTGAAACTGATGCTCAAGCAGCACAATTCGGAAATTGAAATTACCAGGGAAAAACTCAAACCCGGTCAAATGATTGAAGTGGTGGCCGGACCTTTGATCGGACTGAAAGGAAAACTTCAGAAAACCAAAGGAAAAAATAAAGTAGCCATTGAACTTGAACAGTTGGGTTGTTCTGCTTTGATTGAAATACAGATAGAAGATATAGTAGGTATAAAAGCCTAAAGATGTATCGGTATTGTTACTTACTTTTGAACCCTGCTGTTAAATTCAGCAAGTGGAAGAAGTAATATGGAAATAGTCCAACTGATAGATAAAGCAATTCATGCCGCTGTACTC
>JAUYEQ010000622.1 GCA_030691295.1 Bacteroidota bacterium | reverse complement strand
CTGTGTAATATGCAACCCGCCATTCAGGAAATTTTCAGAATATCCGGGTTTTCGAATTTATTCAGAATTTTCGACACACAAGAAGAAGCTCTTGAAAACCAGTGATTTTAAAAGAAAACATAAAAGACCATGCAACAATCTATTTTCCCTTTTATATTTAGTCTTTTACTTACACAACGATTAATTCGTTTTTCAAAAATAAGCGACAATCAACAGTGGGTGAAGTGGTTTAGTTATGCAAAGTTTTTCTCCATTTTTCTGTTTTTTTCCGGGTTTGTACTTGCCAATTCATTTAGCACCCAGTGGATTTGGAACATTTTTCTGATTTCATGCCTTCTTTTTGCTTTGCGACAAAACGAAATGCGTCCCTTGCGCATGTTTTTTATGGCTTTTGTACCTTATGTTGCGGTAGCTCTCATAAACAATTTAACAGAAATTATCGCAAAGGATTTTTATGATCGCATGAATCCTTATTTCGATACTGCCATAATGTTATCTGTAATCTGGCTCGCAGCAATTCTGTTTAGCCAGCACCGACAGAACAAGGCAGCCGAAAAGGAACGGATACAGCGGCAGAAAGAGGATGAGATCAACAGAGCAATAGCTATCCGAAAGGTTGAACTGGAAGGATTAGTTGCCGAACGTACGGCTGAACTTACCCAGCAGAAAGAAGAATTAGAGCATACTTTGGACGAGTTACGTGCCACCCAGGCACAGCTTATCCAATCCGAAAAAATGGCTTCGCTGGGCGAACTTACCGCCGGCATTGCCCACGAAATACAGAACCCGCTCAATTTCGTCAACAATTTTTCAGAAATAAGTAATGAGCTAATTGATGAAATGAAGCAGGAGTTGGCAACTGGTAGCTTGCAGTCTGCTTTGGAAATTGCAGATGATATAAAACAAAACCTCGAAAAAATAAACCATCACGGCAAACGGGCGGAAGCCATCGTGAAAGGAATGTTGCAACATTCGCGTTCTTCGACAGGAAAAAAAGAACTGACCGATATCAATGCCCTGGCAGATGAATATTTACGGTTGGCGTATCACGGTTTAAGGGCAAAAGACAAATCGTTCAACGCAACCATGAAAACCGATTTTGATGAAAGCATTGGAAAAATCAACGTCATTCCACAGGACATCGGCCGGGTGATTCTGAATTTAATTACCAACGCATTCTATGCTATAGCCCCCCCACCCCCCAAAGGGGGGATTAAGAACTCCCAAACTATTAGTAATCCTACGGTTTGGTTGAGTACTAAAAAAGAAGGAGATAAAGTTTTCATTTTAGTTCGTGACAACGGCCCCGGCATTCATAAAGAGGTGTTGGATAAAATATTTCAGCCGTTCTTCACTACAAAACCAGCCGGACAGGGAACAGGTCTGGGATTGAGTATGAGTTACGAAATCGTCACCAAAGGCCACGGAGGAGAGTTGAAAGTTGAGAACAATCCGGGAGGAGGCGCCAGATTCACTGTAGTTCTTCCGCTTCTCGCGCATAAAAAATAATGATTGACCGTTTACATACCTATTTTTACATTTTGTGTCAGTCAATTGTGGTCATTAGTTGTCATTCGATTGTCATTTCCTGGCAACTTAATGACTACCAAATGACAATCAAATGCCCTTCAGTAGGCTCAGGGAGCTACTTTTATGACATTGGGTAATAATTATGAATATTCATATATAAAAAAACATTCAGATGAAAATCCTAGTAGTTGACGACGAAAGAGACATTCAAACATTGTTTGAACAACGGTTCCGAAAAGAAATCAGGGAAAAGGTGATGATCTTTGAATTTGCATTCTCAGGGGAAGAGGCCTTGAACCGCATTGATAAATACACTCACGAAGCAGTTCTAATCCTTTCGGACATCAATATGCCGGGAATGAGCGGGTTGGAATTGCTCAACAGGATTAAACAAAAAATTCACACTCCCCCACCTGTGGTTATGATGATAACCGCGTACGGTGATTCCGAAAATTACAAACGGGCAATGGAACTGGGTGCAGATGATTTCCTGACAAAACCTGTGGATTTTATAATGCTGAAGGAAAAAATTAAAACACTGGCAGTATAACAAATAATTCAAACCAATAAACCTAAAACTATGAAAAATTCACTTCTTTTTTTAGCATTAATCTGTCTACTTAAAATCGACGGATTTTCACAAAAGGGATTCAATGGCCTTGACATGAATATGGGCAACCTGTATCGGTTATCAGATGCAAAAACCCGTTCCATTAGTCCTGAAAATTTTACAGGTGAAAAGGGCAAAGGCGGCATGGCGACTCCTGACGACAAAGCTGCCCCAAACACGGCAAACGCCACGAATGCAGCCCGTGATCTTGGTCAAGGCTGGAAAGTGAATCCATACGTGCGGATCAATCCGGGCGAAACCTTTACACTTGCCGAAATTGAAGGTCCGGGCGCTATCCAGCATATCTGGATGACTCCAACCGGAAATTGGCGGTTCTCCATCCTTCGCATTTATTGGGACGATGAAACCGAACCATCAGTCGAATGTCCGGTGGGCGATTTCTTCGGAATGGGATGGAACCAATACGCGCCGCTCAACTCTCTGGCCGTTTGTGTAAATCCGGGAAGCGCTTTTAATTGCTACTGGATGATGCCTTTCCACAAAAAATGCAAAATCACTATGGAAAATATAAACGACAAAGACCAAATGACTTTGTACTACCAGATTGACTACACTTTAACCGACGTTCCGGCCGATGCTGCCTATTTCCATGCGCAATTCAGACGGCTGAACACCAACACAACTTCGGATTATACGATTGTTGACAACATCAAAGGGAAAGGTCAGTTTGTGGGGGTTTACATGGCCTGGGGAGTCAACAACAATGGCTGGTGGGGCGAAGGGGAAATCAAGTTCTTCATCGACGGCGATGGCAAGTTTCCGACCATTTGCGGAACCGGTACCGAAGATTATTTCTGCGGTTCTTACAATTTTGACAGGGATGGTCAATACAAAGAATTTTGCACTCCTTATGCAGGACTCCATCAGGTTATCCGCCCCGACGGTGCCTATAAATCGCAGCAGCGATTTGGACTTTACCGCTGGCACATTATGGATCCGGTGCGCTTCGAAAAAGATCTGAAGATTACTATTCAGGATTTGGGATGGAGACAGGGCGGCAGATATCTTGCACAGCAATCTGATATTTCATCCGTCTGTTTCTGGTACCAGACCGACCCGCACGGAAAATTTCCTAAAATGCTAAACTGGCAGGGACTTGAAGTAAATTAGTATTTCTAAACCAACTAACTATGAAGAAGACCGGACGCAGGGAATTTATACTGACGACGACTTTGTCGGGAATAGGATTGAGTCTGACCGGCTCAGTTCTCAAATCAAACAACTTTTTGAGCAATAATGCAGGCAACCGGATTGGCATCATCGGACTGGATACTTCGCACAGCATTGCATTTACCAAATCGCTCAACAATCCGGAAGCAGGCGCGGAGTTTGCCGGGTTTAAAGTAGTTGCGGCCTATCCAAAGGGCAGCAACGATATTGAGAGCAGCGTATCCAGAATTCCCGGCTACATTACTGAAATTCAAAAGTACAGTGTCGAAATTGTCGATTCCATCGACCTTTTGCTCACCAAAGTTGATATGGTTCTTTTGGAAACCAATGACGGACGGTTGCATCTGGAACAGGCTTTGCCAGTTTTGAAAGCCGGTAAACGAATGTTTATCGACAAACCGATGGCTGCATCACTGGCCGACGCAATTGCCATTTTCGAAGCATCAAAAAAATACAAAGTCCCGGTTTTTTCAAGTTCGTCGCTTAGGTATATTACCGGTATGGACGAGGTGATTTCAGGAAAAATTGGAAAAGTACTCGGTGCAGAAACTTACAGTCCGGCAAAACTTGAAAAGACTCATCCCGATCTGTTTTGGTATGGAATACACGGTGTTGAAACGCTGTTTACAGCAATGGGAACCGGCTGCAAAAGTGTCGTCAGGGTTTCAAATGCGGATACAGATTTGGTCACCGGAACGTGGGAAGATGGCAGGATTGGAGCATTCCGCGGCATCAGGAAAGGAAAAGAAGATTACGGAGGAACCGTATTTGGCGAAAAAGGCATCAAAGTGCTGGGCAGTTATGCCGGGTACAACCCATTGCTGGTTCAGATCATACAATTCTTTAAAACAGGCATAGCACCTGTAAAGGAAGAAGAAACGCTGGAAATCCTTGCTTTTATGGAAGCTGCCGACCTTAGCAAAGCCAAAGGTGGAAAAGCGGTTAAAATAAAAGCAGTGATGGAAAAAGCCGCAAAAAAGGTTGCAAAACTGACGTTTTAAAAGAAAAAACCTAATAAAATTGGTGTAAGACAAAATAACCACAACGTGGTTGAATATGAATACCCCTGAGTGAAACTCAGGGGTACGGGAAAGATAGGTTTTGAAACCCTGCAAAGGGTTGAATTTGTTCGAATTTGATATTCAACCCTTTGCAGGGTTGTTGTTCTTTATCATTATTTTACCCCGGATTCCATCCGGGGCTATTGATATTAAATCCCTTCAGGATTTCAAAAAAACATTTGATAACTGATCAACTGAAATCATTAATTTAGAAATTTTGTAGTACCTAATAAACCTGAACAATATGAAAAATTCAAGAAGAAATTTTATCCGGAATGCTACGCTTGGAACTGCCGCATTATCTGTTGGTGGAATTCTTCCGGGATTAAGTTCGAAAAGTTATGGCCGGATCGTTGGCGCGAACAATAGAATAGTGGTGTCGATAATGGGCGTTAACTCTCGGGGACAGGCATTGGCAAGGAATTTCGCACTTCAGGAAAATTGCGAAGTGGCTCATATTTGCGATGTTGACTCAAGGGCAATTGTGAATTGCACAAAAGCAATTAAAGATCGGCAAACAATGGTGCCCAAAGGCTTTGTTGATTTCCGGCAGTCGCTTGAAAGCAAAGATATTGATGCTCTCGTGATTGCCGCTCCCGACCATTGGCATGCTCCGGCATCTGTACTGGCCATGCAGGCTGGCAAACATGTTTATGTTGAAAAACCATGCAGCCACAACCCCCGCGAAGGCGAAATGCTGGTGGAGGCGGCAATCCGGTATAATAAGATTGTTCAAATGGGCAACCAGCGCCGCTCGTGGCCCAATGTGGCAAACGCTATTCAGGAACTAAAAAACGGGGCAATCGGAAATGTCTATTTTGGAAAAGGATGGTACACCAATAATCGTGGTCCGATTGGCATAGGAAAAATTGTACCGGTTCCGGAATGGCTGAATTGGGATTTATGGCAGGGGCCAGCTCCCCGGAAAGAATTCAAAGACAACCTGATTCACTATAACTGGCACTGGTTCTGGCATTGGGGAACCGGCGAAGCCCTGAACAACGGAACCCATATGATCGACCTTCTCCGCTGGGGAATGGATGTTGACTTTCCTGTAAAAGTCAGTTCAAACGGTGGCAGGTACAGGTATCAGGACGACTGGGAAACCCCCGACACGCAGGTAATCAACCTCGAATTTGACAGAGGACTGGCGATGTCGTGGGAAGGACGGAGCTGCAACGGAAAATACATTGAAGGCAGCTCTGTGGGAGTGATGTTTTACGGAGAAAAAGGAAGTCTGCTTATTCCGGCCGGAAACAGCTACACCATTTTCGACTTGCAAAACAAAGTGGTAAAGGAAGTGAAAGATGACCAGAAGATTGATTCAAGAAACCTTTCCAACCCGGCTGAACAGCTCGATGCCATTCATATTCAAAATATGTTTGACGGAATTAAAAATGGCAGCAAACTTAATTCGGACGTTGACTCCGGACACAAAAGCACCTTGCTGGTTCAACTGGGAAATATCTCGCAACGTGTGGGCCGGTCGTTAAATATTGATCCCAAAACCGGCCATATTGTTGCTGATCAGGAGGCAGAAAAATACTGGTCGCGCACTTACGAAAAAGGTTGGGAAATAAAACTCTAAGAAAATGCGAGCAAAAAAGATGGTTCTGTCGGGTTTGGTTTTGCTGGTTGTATTTTCCGGAGTTGCGGAAGACAAAAACACCAATACTATTGATGCACTGCTTTATAGCAATGGAAAGCCAGTTTCTGTAAAAATTTCAGGAGACAAAATAAGTAAAGTAACCGCACTGAAAAGCAATGCAAAAACCCCTCAAATGTATGTTGCCCCCGGATTAATCGACATTCAGATCAACGGTTACATGGGCGTTGATTTTGCTGATCAGGATTTGACCCTGGAAGGAATCAGGAAAGCAACCCGCGCATTGTGGAAAGAAGGAGTAACAACCTATCTGCCAACTTTAATCACCGCCGACCGGAAAAGCCTGAAAAATAGCTTTTCAATCCTTTCACATGCATTGGCCGATGCGGAAATTGGCCCTTCAATTCCCGGTTTTCATCTGGAAGGCCCCTTTATTTCGCCTGAAAAAGGTTTTCGTGGGGCACATCTCGAAAAATACATCCGGAAACCTGAATGGAACGAATTCGCTGAATTACAGCTAGCTGCAAAAAATAAGATAAAACTGATTACCGTTGCGCCCGAAATCGATGGAGCAGTTCCTTTTATTCAGAATTGCAGCCGCGAGGGAGTAATCGTTTCGCTGGGGCATCACAACGGAAATGCGGAACAGATTGAAAAGGCAGTTGACGCCGGAGCAACACTTTCAACACATTTAGGCAATGGCTGCGCCAATATGATCGACCGGCACAACAATCCGATCTGGCCGCAACTGTCAGAAGATCGGCTTTCGGTAACCATCATTGCCGACGGCTTTCACCTGAATAAACAGGAAGTACGGACTTTTTACAAGGCCAAAGGAATCGACCGGACTATTTTGGTTTCGGATGCACTCGATTTGGCCGGGCTCGAACCCGGAGAATACACGCGATGGGAAAGAACGGTGCTGCTGACACCTGATGTAGTAAAATTTCCGGCTGAAAATGTTCTGGCAGGCGCTGCAGCTCCAATAAACACAGGCATTTCAAACATCATGAAATTTACCGGATGCAGCCTGGGCGATGCCATTCAAATGGCCAGCACCAACCCGGCAAAAATTCTTCAACTGAATGATCGTGGAGAAATCAGTCCGGGCAAACGTGCTGATATGATTTTGTTTACGATCGAAAATGGGAAAATGGTGATTCAAAAAACCATCCTTGGCGGGAAAGTGGTTTACGAAAAATAACAACGGCAGGTATGAGCGAAAACAAACTTCTCCGGAAAATATTTCTTGGCCTGACTGCCATTGGTCCGGGCTTATTTCTGATCGGTTACAACATTGGTACGGGAAGCGTTACAACAATGGCAAAAAGTGGCGCCGAACATGGCATGACCTTAACATGGGCACTGGTTCTTTCGTGTATTTTCACCTACGTTTTAATGGTTGCTTATGGAAAAACCACACTGGTAACCGGTAAGACTGCCCTTTTCAATATCAAAACCAATTTCAAATATGGTAAAGTACTGGCCATCTATATTTTAATTGCTTTGGTTGTGGGTGAATTACTGGCTCTAATGGGTATCTTCGGAATTGTCTCCGACCTGATTCGGGAAGCCTCGCTGATTTTGTGGGGTGGTGAAGGATTTAGCACCTTGAATATCACCATTGTTTTGGTTGTTGCGTTGTATGCATTGTTGTGGTTTGGTCGTTACAAATCATTCGAAAAAGTGCTAGTTTTTCTGGTCATTCTGATGGGAATTTCTTTTATTACTGTGTTCATTATGGTGAAACCAAGTATTTCAGAACTGTTGGGCGGACTTGTTCCCAGCATTCCCAAGACTCCCGGCTCGCTTCAGTTAATAGCTGCAATGGCCGGAACGACCTGCTCTGCGGCAGTATTTATCATGCGGAGTACTGTTGTTGCCGAAAAAGGCTGGAACATTAATCACCTGAAAGAAGAAAAAAGGGATGCCGCGGTTTCGGCTTCCATGATGTTTTTTCTTAGTTTGGTAATCATGGCTGTATCTGCAGGAACGTTGCATGTAATGGGGCTGAAACTTAACACTACTATTGAGATGATCAGTCTGTTTGAACCCATCGGCGGCAAAGTAGCTGCTTTTATCCTGATATTGGGAATTGTGGGTGCCGGGATTTCAACAGTTTTTCCGATAGTTTTGATTGCCCCCTGGCTGATCAGCGACTACACCGGAAAAGAAAGAAATATCAAATCGCCTATGTACCGGATACTGGGACTAATTGGCATCCTCTTCGGTTTCGGTATGCAGTTTATAAGCACGACACCACCACTCCTGATGATTTTTTCGCAGGCTTTTCAGGCACTGATACTCCCGGCAGTAGCCATCCCGATTATGATTCTGATTAACCGAAAATCGTTAATGAACCAACAAACTGCCGGAACAAAAATGAATTTCAGCCTGATAGCCGTAATACTTTTTAGTTTTATAACTTCGTATTTCGCCATTGCCGGCTTTTTATAAATGAAACGAACATGGAAACAATAATCTTAGAAACGAAAGAGCAACTTGGCAGAAAAGCCGCTATCACTGGAGCAGAGCTAATCAGGAAAGCCATTGCCGACAATGGAACGGCCAACATTATTGTCGCTACCGGCGCCTCACAGTTCGAAATGCTGAATGCATTGGTCAGAGAGGATGTTGACTGGTCGAAAGTGACCGCTTTTCATCTCGACGAATACATTGGCCTGTCTGATTCACATCCGGCATCGTTCCGCAAATACCTGAAAGAACGCTTTGTTAATCTGGTGGGTCTGAAAGCATTTCACTATGTAAACGGAGAAGATGATCCGGTGGTGGAATGTAAACGGTTAGAGCATATTATTCTCCACCATCCAATCGACGTGGCTTTTGCCGGTATAGGCGAAAACGGACATTTGGCATTTAACGATCCGCCTGCTGATTTCGAAACAGAAGATGCTTATTTGGTGGTCAATCTCGATGATGCATGCCGCCAACAGCAATTGGGCGAAGGGTGGTTTCCCACTTTCGAAGATGTACCGAAACAAGCCATCAGCATGTCCATCAATCAGATTATGAAATCGAAATCGATTATTTGCAGTGTTCCAGATCTGCGGAAAGCAAAAGCTGTTTACCAGACCCTGAACAGTGAAATTTCACCAGTATGTCCGGCAAGCATATTACGCGAACATCCAAATGTCACGTTATTTTTAGATCAGGCAGCCGCATCATTGATTTAAAATTATCCATGAATTTATAACGCTTGCATGAACGATCAGGACAAAACCAAATCAGAACTCATAAAAGAGTTGCAGCAATTACGGGAGGACAATAATAAGTTCAGAAAATCATACGGAAAGGATATCACCGATCGCAAACAATCAGTGGACGCCTTACGCGAGAGCGAAGCACGGTTCAGAAATTTGTTCCAGGAAGTCCAATCGGTTTCAGTTCAGGGGTATGGCACAGATGGGACTACCAAATACTGGAACCTGGCCTCCGAACAGCTATATGGTTATACTGCACAGGAAGCAATAGGCCAAAACCTTCTGGATCTGATTATTCCGTCTGAAATGCGGGAAGATGTTGCACATGCGATGAAAAATATGGCCGAAACGGGGCAACCTATCCCCTCTTCTGAATTGTCGCTGATGCGTAAAGATGGCTCCCGCGTGTCAGTGTTTTCCAGCCATACCCTCATCAGTATTCCGGGTCATCCTCAGGAATTGTTTTGCATCGATATTGATCTCACCGAACGCAAACAGGCAGAGGAAGCACTTAAGAAATCGCAGTTACTGCTGAAGTCCAGCATAGAGAGCCAGAGAAACACCATACTTTTCTCCATTGATCAGGAATACAAATATTTGTATTTCAACAAAGCCCATTCGGATGCCATGAAATTTGCATACAATACGGATATTTCATTGGGAATGAATATTCTGGATTGTATTACTTCCGGAGCAGACCGAAAAGCGGCAAAAGAGAATTACGACCGCGCACTGAAGGGCGAAACTCATTCGAATATAAGGATATACGGCGATATTGAACTGGCCCATTATGAGAGTTTTTTTAATCCAATCTTCAATGAAAACAATGAAATTATAGGCGCAACCGGTTTGGCCAGAAATATAAGTTCACGCAAACAGGCGGAAGACGCAATACTCAACAGCAAGCAGAAGAAAGACAACTTGGTTTCAAAAATTCCTGTTGGTGTTTATATCCTGAAAACCAAACCTGAGGGTACTTTTGCCCTTGAATATGTCAGTCCGAGAATGGCAGAAATGCTCGATTTGAGTGTTGAGAGTCTGCTTACAGATAAAGAAACCATCTTCAAAGCAATTCACCCCGATGATTTGGATGGTTTTGCCACATTAAATCAGGAAGGGATATATTTAAAACGACCATTCGACTGGAAAGGGCGTGTTATTGTGAAGGGAGAAGTCAGGTGGCTACACATCACATCGTTGCCCCAGCAATTGGAAAGCGGAGATATTTTGTGGCATGGACTAATCGTTGATATTACCAAACAAATGCAGAACGAAGCAGAAATTCAACTTAAAAATGAGGAACTTATTAATCTGAATGCAACCAAAGACAAGTTTTTCTCCATCATTGCCCACGACCTTCGCAGCCCATTCAACAGTTTTTTAGGACTTACCGAGATAATGTCCGAGGATTTGCCCAACCTGACGATGCCGCAGTTACAGGAAATGATAGCGGGGATGAACAAATCGGCGACGAACCTATACCGGTTGCTCGAAAACCTGTTGAATTGGTCACAGATACAAAAAGGTACCATCCCATTTAATCCTGAAGAAATTCAAATTGGTTTAGTGACAGGTGAAATTATCGAAATGATTCAGGAACAAGCTAAAAATAAGAAAATTAAAATAACAACTGAAATTCCTGATGGCCTGGTGGTTTTTGCCGATAGCAACATGCTTCAAACGATTATCAGGAACCTTGTTTCAAATGCCATAAAATACACAAACAAAGGTGGACGCATAAGTCTGTCGGTCAAGTCATCCAGCGATAAAAACATCGTAATAGCCATTCAGGATACAGGTATTGGAATGAGCAGGGAGATGGTTGACAACCTGTTCAGGATTGATACCAATGCCAACAGAAAAGGAACCGAAGGCGAACCCAGCACCGGATTGGGACTGCTGCTTTGCAAAGAATTTGTTGAAAAACACGGCGGTAAAATTTGGGTAGAAAGCTGCGAAGGCAAAGGCAGCACATTTTATTTTACTTTTCCAAGTCATTGGTAACTTCAAAAACCATTTATTGTGATTCTTATCGCTGTATCTAATCAGAATTCTGCGATATCTGTGAATCTTGCAACTCTTTTCCAAAGTTATATAACACTTTAGGTTTTGCGCTTGCATAACTTGCCACATTCAGAATTTATCAATGGACGAGTGGTAATATGCTCGTAAAATAATCACCAATGGGAAAATATAACAAATCAGAAAATGCTGATTTTCGGCAAAAGGCAGAACAATTACTGAAAGCATCAGAAAACCGCTACCGAAGACTTTTTGAATCGGCCAAAGACGGTATTTTGATTCTCGATGCCGAAACCGGTATGATTACAGATGTGAACCCATTTTTGATTGAAATGCTGGGCTATTCTGAAGATCAATTTCTGGATAAAGCAATATGGGAAATTGGTTTTTTAAAAGATATCGTTGCTAATCTTGATAAATTTTCGGAATTACAGCAGAAGGAATATGTGCGTTATGACGACCTGCCGCTTGAAACGGCTGATGGACGGAAAATCAGTGTTGAGTTCATCAGCAATTGCTATTTTGAAGACAAAAAAAAGGTAATTCAGTGCAACATACGGGAAACAACCGTTCGAAAACGATCGGAGTTGGCACTGCAAAAAAGTGAATCTCACCTACGCACACTTGTGAAAACTATCCCCGACTTAATTTGGCTAAAAGACACGAATGGGATATACCTCTCTTGCAATCCAATGTTCGAACGATTTTTCGGAGCCAGGGAAGCTGACATCGTTGGTAAAACCAATTATGACTTTGTTGACCGGGAATTGGCCGACTTTTTCCGCGGAAATGACAAAAAAGCCGTGGATGCAGGTAAACCTACCATCAACGAAGAGTGGGTTACCTTTGCCGACGATGAACATCGCGCCTTTCTGGAAACCATAAAAGCCCCGATCTACGATTCAGACGGAACAGTGCTTGGCATTCTGGGTATTGGGCGTGACATTACCGAACGGAAGCTTGCAGGGCAAGTACTTCAGGCCAGTGAAAAACGTTTTCGGGCCATTTTTGACCAGGCGCCAATTGCGATTGCACTGATTGATTTACAAGGCTTTCCAATCATATCAAATTTACGTTTGACAAAAATGATTGGTTACAGCAGTGATGAATTGGCTAAAATGAAGTTTACTGAATTTACTTATACGGAAGATGTTGACAAGGATTTGAATCAGTTCGCTGATCTGATAGCTGGAAAAATATCCGGTTATAGCATGGAAAAAAGGTACATCCATAAGGATGGTACTTTGATCTGGGCCAATCTTTTTGTCACAACACTAAACGATAATAATGGTTTGCCACAGGAAATTATAGGAATGGTTGAGGACATTACGGAGCGGAAGAAAGCTGAAGATGCAATGCTTGAAAGCGAAATAAAATACCGGGCATTTTTTGAAAACAGCATGGATGCAATACTTTTAACAAGTCCTGATGGACAAATACTATCAGCCAACCAGGCATCATGTGATATGTTTGGATATTCGGAAGATGAACTTATCCGTTTGGGCAAATCAGCTGTCGTTGATGGTTCTGACTCCAGGTTCTCTATTTTGCTGAACGAACGGAATTCAAAAGGAAAGGCACGGGGTGAAGTAACATTTCTCAGGAAAGACAGAACACAATTTTCTGCTGAAATTTCAATGGCTATTTTCAAAAATCACCTGGGTCTTCGACAATCCAGTATAATCATTCGGGATATCACAGAGCCTAAGAAAATTCAGAATGAATTAAAATTGCAGGCCAACTTGTTAAACAATGTTGGTCAGGCAGTTATCGCTACTGATTTACATGGCAATATAATTTATTGGAACAATGCGGCTGAAAAGATATACGGGTGGTCTTCGGCAGAAGCAATTGGACAAAATATTATAAGTTTAACACCGACTCAATCAACCCGGGAGCAAGCCTTAGAGATCATGAAAGAATTAAGTTGTGGCAACTCGTGGACCGGAGAATTTTTGGTTAAAAGAAAAGACGGCAGTAGCTTTACTTCCATGGTAACCGATGCCCCATTTTTCAATTCAAAAGAGGAATTAGCAGGAATTATAGGAATTTCAAACGATATTACTCAACGAAAACTTGAAGAAAATGAACTAATTATAGCCAAAGAAAAAGCCCAGGAAAGCGACCGTTTAAAATCGGCTTTTCTGGCCTTTATGTCGCACGAAGTCCGCACACCGTTAAACAGCATTATCGGGTTTTCTGAATTGCTTACCGATCCGGATTTTGAAGAGGATCAGAAAAATGAATTTATTCAGCACATCATCTCCAGTGGAAATAACCTTTTATCAATTATCAGCGACATAATGGATATTTCAAAGATGGAATCAGGTGAAATTACCATTCGAAAGAAACACCTCAATGCTCAGAAATATATTTCAGACGTTTATGAACAATTTTATTTTCAGGCCGGAACTTACAAACTCGAACTGCAACTAAACCTGCCCGACGATGATGTAGAAACAGTATTTATAGCTGATGCCGAAAGGCTTATGCAAATATTTAACAATCTGATTGGCAATGCCTTTAAATTCACACCGGAAGGCAAAATCGAAATTGGATATCAACACAAAGGCAAAATGGTGGAATTTTTCGTTAAAGATACCGGCATCGGCATTCCGCCAGAATATCACGATAAAATATTTGACCGTTTCAGGCAGGTGGAAGATGAAAAAAACCGCAAATACGGAGGAAATGGACTTGGCTTAGCCATTACAAAAAAACTGGTTGAGTTAATGGGTGGAAAAATATGGGTAGATAGCAACGAAGGCAAAGGAAGTGCGTTTTATTTTACGATGCCGGTGTGTTAAAGCTTTCCCAAAGTTTATTTTAAACTGAAATACACTTTGGGAAATCTAATAGCATAAGTTTATTTTAAACTGAAAAAAACTTTGGGAAAGCCCATAGCATTCAAAAAAAAATGCTGTTCTTATCGTTATTATTAACCAGAAATGTCTTATTTTAAAAACTGAAACAATTCTGGTTTCTTTAAGTCGTTTCATTGCCTAAACACAAAATTAATTGATATGAAAATAGTAGTAGTTGGTACTGGTTATGTCGGATTAGTTTCCGGCACTTGTTTTTCACAAACGGGGATTGACGTTGTCTGCGTTGATGTTGATGAACGAAAAATCAATATGCTGAACAATGGTCAGATACCCATTTACGAGCCTGGTCTCGAAGATATATTCAAGTACAATGTTGAGAAGGGACGCCTTACGTTTACGACAAACTTGAAAGACAGCCTCGCTGATGCAGAAGCTGTATTTATTGCCGTAGGAACTCCACCCGACGAAGATGGCAGCGCAGATTTGAAATATGTGTTGGGTGTTGCCCGTGAAATTGGCCGTCACAT
>JAUYEQ010000597.1 GCA_030691295.1 Bacteroidota bacterium | reverse complement strand
GTAGCCAATCCGTAGTGCTTCAATACCATAATCGCCACCGGCATTGGGCGGGGCTGTGTGGTTTTTGAACGAGCAACGCGACACCAAATTGTAGCCGGGCTGCTTTTCGTCCACCTGAATCTGCAGCACCGAAGTTTGTTTGTCTTCAGGTTTTCGTTCGAAGTTGCAATATCGAATCGTATTGTGTTGTGCCGTTGTTGTTACGTTGAGGTAATAATTGGAGCGATAGCCCGAAAAATTGAGTTGCTCAATCAGGTTGTTGCTTCCGGAAATTTTGCAAACATCGCCATCAGCTTTTCCGCCCATAAACTGAAATCCACTAAAAGTGATGTGATTGGCCTTTATTCCCACTTTGCTGCTACCGGAGAAAATGGTCGCCCCCGGCCGTTCGGCTTTAATATTGATCCCGTCTTTGCCAATTATCCAAATTACATCCTGAAATGTTCCGGCATCCCATGAGATGGTATCTCCCGGTATCGCCCTGGCTTCGGCAGCAAGGTATTCAGCCAGCGATTTTATGGTATAAACCGAAGTCTTCGCCATTGTATTCAGCGAAATCAGGTTTAAAACAACAATGCAAAAAACGAGTATGAAATTTTTCATAGGATGAGTTTAAATTATGTAGGGTATTCTGTTATCGTATTTTTAATTGACTCACCCCAAGCCACCTTTGGGTGTCTTCGCCCCTCTCTCGCGAGAGAGGGGAAGAGCGAGCACTGCGAGCTCGGGGTGAGTCAAAACAGAAATACACATTTCCTTTTCTTTAGCCTTGGTTTTTGATTTTATTTGGTCATGAATTTCCATGTAATACTTCCGATATTGTCTGGTTTTCCCTTTTCAGGTTTGGAAACTACACCGGCTGGGTTCCCCTTTTTATCTGGCGCAACGGTTATTTTTCGCCACGAGAAATCGCCTTTTTCGTAATCGAAAGTTTCGCCATCATCGTCATACAATTGGTAGTCCGACGGTTTGCTTCCGTAGTAACGGATTTCCAAATCGAATTTTTCTCCGGATTTTGGTGCATTTAACCGGGGCGGCATCATCGGGATAATTCCTCCGTCTTTTACAAAAACCGGAATTTTTCCTAATTCGCCGTTCACTTTAATAAGCTCTCCATTGCCGGCTAGTTTGCCGGTGTAAAAGTCGTACCATTTTCCCTCCGGAAGAATCACTTCGCGTTCGGTTTGACCTTTAAACAAAGGCGCTACCAGTAAATACTCACCAGCCATATACTGATCCTTGATTTCTTTGGTGACAGCTTCAGCGTAAGGATTTTCGCTCAAATTGTCGTTTTTTAGTTCCGACACAACTTTTGCTCCGAATCCAGGTTCGAGGTTCATTGCCCTGAATGGCGGCGTTCCTTCAAAATGATATTTGGCAAATTCGGAATAGAAATAAGGCATCAGTTGCATCCGGAGCAGTGCGATTTCTTTCACTTCTTTTTCCACTTCAGGAAACGACCAGGGTTTGGTTCCGTCTGACCAGGCATTGATCATGGCCATGGGCGAAAAGCAAACTGTTTGCATCCGCCGCACCCATTCTTCTCCGGTTTTGGAACCGCGAACTTCGGGAGTCCAGAGCACACCGGCAAAACTACTGTTAATCAAAGCTGTAATAAAATCTTCGTGACTGTAGTAATCGTTGTAAATGACGTAGGGAAACGATGATCCGCCGCCGTTCGACGCGCGAATCAGCCCAAAAGTGCGTTCGTTTTTCTGCCGGTACAAGTCGGTAGTCATCTTCTGGAGCAGCAATCCGTAGGTTTGGCGCAATTGTTCGGCACTGTTTCCCGATGGGAATTTGGCAACATCGGGCCAAAGCCAGCGGTCGTAGCCATCGCACTCGTCAATTTTATAACCGCTAACGCCCAAACTAATCTGATCCTTTTCCATTTGATCGAGCATAATTTGTTGGGCTTTCGGTAATGTAAGATCGGCAACCACTCCGCCCCAAACAGTATGCGAACCGGTTAAGGACAGAATTTTTTGGTATATAGGCGATTCCGGTGAAACATACGGGTTGGTCCATAAATTCAGGCGGATACCCATTTCACTCATTGTTTTCACGAAACCAGCCGGATCGGGGAAACGCGTTTTATCCCACTCGAACGTGCAGGGGTACGATTTACTTTGCCAGCCAGGTTCCAACCCGATAAAGTCGAGCGGATAACCCTTTTCGGCAAACGCTTTGGCTTCTTCCATCACTTGTTCGGCCGTGTAAAGCGATTTTACCCGTTGCGTAAAACCCAGTCCCCAGCGGGGAGGGAGGCAACCGCCACCATTAAACAGGTTAAAACGGCGCACAACATCGAGCGGAGTTGGACCTGCAAACAGGTAAATCTCGACTCCTGAAGCTGGAACTACCATTTCAACAGCATCGGAATAGGGTTTCGAAGTCCATTTTTTATCGGTATTTCGGTCACGCGGTTCGGGCGCATTTGGACTCTCCTTTCGAACAGCAGTTCCGGCATAAACCGTGATGTAGCGGGCGCTGTTCACAAAAACACCATATCCTTTGTCCGACACATAAAAAGGAACCGGCGCATGTGTTTGCCCGTTGTCAGTTCCTCCGTAATGATCGACATGTAATTGGAGGATTTTGCCCCGTTGCTGAACGGTTTTAAAGTTTAGTCCAAATCCGTATATCTGTTCTTCCTTCACGAGTGGAAATCGCAAAAAGGTTTTTCCGTCCGAAATTTCGGCCACTATTCCACCTGTTGGCAGCGGAAAAGTCATTTTTCCAAGTTTTAACAAAGCTTCGGTATTGGGTTTTACCCCGGAAGCTTTCAGCAAATCAAATTTATCAGGCACTCCAACAATTGTTTTCCAAACTCCGGGAGCCACTTCTTCCCAAACAGGGTTTTGAGCACGGGTGTTTAGAGATATAAACAGAAGCAAAATCAGAAGTGTCAAAAAAGTAGTTCTCATCAGACTTTTGTTTTGAGGTAAAAATTTAATCCAATTCCCCGGTTTTCATTTTTTTAGTTGCTCCTGAAGATTGTCCGTTAACTGCACCCTTCACCGTTACCTTAATTACTGAAGCAATTTTATCAGGAGCCTGAACAGGCAAACTGATAGAAAGCCCATCGTTTCCGGCAGCGGTTTTCAGCTTTTCTCCGGATGCAAGTAATTCAGCCTTGATTACTTTGTTCTGAAGTTCCGGAATCAGCAATTTACCATTCGTTGGCCAATCAAAAACCGAAAAGTAAAGAACAGTTTTACCGTTTATCTCCTTTTGGGTGCAGCGCCCCCAGTCGAAAGCGCCTATTGGACTGGCTTTTGTAGCGTAAATCGCTTCATTATTTGTTTTCATCCAGACACCCATTGCTTTAAGGGCATCAACGCTTTGCTCCGGAACTTGTCCCAATGCATCCGGTCCGATATTCAGCAGATAATTTCCACCTTTCGACGCAATGTCGCACAGGTTTTGGATCAGCGTTTCCGGAGTTTTCCATTTGCTGTCCCAACTTTTGTAGCCCCAAGAGGTTCCCATGGTCATACAGGTTTCCCAGTCTTTTCCATCGAGTTCATCCTGACCGGGAATTTTTTGCTCCGGTGTTCCGGTGTCGCCCGGAAAGTTGGGGCGTTTCAACCTGTCGTTGGTAATAATGTTGGGCTGAAGTTTCAGCAAAGCCTGCAATTTCAAAGCATATTCGTCGGTCATGTTGGTTGGCGTGTCCCACCACAAAACGGCCACATCGCCGTAATTGGTCATCAGCTCTTTTACTTGCGAAACGGCTACTTTATCGATGTAATCGTCCATCGTGGCAGTCATTTGTGCCGGGTCCCAATGACCTTTGTTGGCAGCGGTGAAGGCATCAATCCGAACCGAATCAGGATTAGCCCAACCTTCCGACATCACTTTGCGTGCTACCGATCCTCCGGGATTGTTCCAGTCCTGCGCCTGCGAATAGTAAAAACCCAGTTTTAGGTTGTGTTTGCGGCAGGCATTGGCCAGCGCATCGAGCACGTCTTTTTTGTAGGGAGTAAAATCGACAATGTTAAACTTGCTGGCGTTCGACTTGAACATGGCAAAACCGTCGTGGTGTTTGGCCGTGATGATGATGTATTTCATTCCAGCTTCTTTGGCAAGCAAAACGATTGCTTCCGGATCGAATTTTACCGGATTGAACGTTGCCGCATATTTTTGGTATTCGGCCACCGGAATTTTACATCGGTTCATGATCCACTCGGCCCCGCCGCGACGTTGCTGGTGTCCATTATAAACTCCACCGAGCACCGAATAAGGTCCCCAGTGAATGAACATCCCGAAACGGGCTTCGCGCCACCACTTCATGCGGGCATCTCTTTCGGGTTGAGCCTGAAGTGTTTGAAAGATCAGCAGAAATACAATCAAGACAATTGAAAATCGTTTCATTTCAGAATTTTTATTTGTTAAAATTCAGTTTACTTCAAATTTGGTATCCAAACTCCTTTGTTTCCCTGCCAAACCCATTTTCGGTAGATACCCGACATTTCCTGTTCAGGGGCATTTTTTCGGTGGGCTTTCCACATGGCAGTTACAAACGGATCGAACGTCTTGGTTTCGCCGCCTGGTCGTTTATAAGTTCCACGAGCTTCCTTGTACGGATCGTCTTCGCGCATCCAGCGCTCAATGTAATCGAAGTGCGCATCGTGTCCCCAAAGCTTGATGGCTTTCATATAGCGGGCAGCCAGCGCGGTTCCGGTCCACGCAACCGCATTACAACACACCCGGTAGCTTTCCGAAGTTTTGTCCCATTTTTCCCATTGATCGGGCGATTTTTCCTCATACGTATCACGTTTGCCGTGATGCATAATCATTTGCCAAAGTACTGTTTGCCCGAACCAGCCTTTTCCGTAGTAAGTTTGTGTGTCTTCCTGAAAAAAAGAGGTCTCCGGAAGTTCTGCCAGTTTCGGATTTCCGAGCATAATGCTGGCAAAAAGGATGGGCCATTTTCGTCCGCTCGAATGTCCGCCACCTTCGTTCCAATAGCCGCCATTCGTCGCAATTCCGAACAAATCAATACCGCGCTGAATCAGTTCGATGGTCAGTTTTTCCTTTTGCTTTTGAGGAACATCGAGACAAAGCATTAAACTGGCGATGGAAACGAGTCGCGCATGTTCGCGCCCATAATTAGGACCGTTTTCGTTCGGTACCAGTTCCTGTTGCGACCAGCTCATCAGATGGTCGATCCACGGACGCTGAAAGTAGCGCTCAAATTCTTCCCACGACGGAACTTCGCCTGCCGGTTGAAGGTTTGGCAACAAGTCCCAGTGAATATCGCGGGTCTGAAAAATAGGTTTTTCGGTACCCACATAAGGCGGACGAAAAGCATCTGCCGGAGGAACTGTTTCAAGACAAGTCAGTACTGCCGCGGTTTTCATTACCGTCTGGCACTGGTATTCGCCTTCCCATAGTATGTTTTTGCAGAAATTATCGACCGGAAGTGAAGTATTACTGATCGATGAAATGAGTGATCGCTTCGACTCCAGCTTCAAAGGTAGTTTCACACATCCATTGAGATCAAAAGCTCCGGCGCGCGAGTCGTAACTTTGTTTGTAGCCGGCTTTCAGCACGATGGCCGAGCCGTTGCGCATAGCAGTATCTGTTTTCAGGCTGGTGTCGTTCCAATGATTGATTTTGATATTTGATTGATCAACCGATACCGGCCCCGGTTCAGGAGTAATTTTCACAATGGTAGCCGGTCCAACTACCCACCAGTCGCCCGTGACGAATTGCCCGGTTTGCATAGGTTTGTCGAACTTCCAGGTAATTCCGTACTGGCTGATTTCTTTCCGGAGTTCTACCGGAACTGGCAGGCTGATTGCGGAGAGGGTAATCAGAAGAAAGAAAAAAGAAGCGATGGAAAATTTTACACGATGCGTTGTCATATTCCTAAAAATGAGCTTTATTGTTCTTGTGGATTTTCCGAATCAGGTAGAATTAAATTCTTCATGGCTTTGTCGAAATCACTTTCATACAACTTGTCCTGAATGATTCGATATTTCTCAAATTCAGATTCAGCGAAAGCTTTGGCAATTTCGGCAGAAACCAGTCCTGGATTATCGAGTATTTCACGTTGGTTGAACTGTAAAAAGGCATTGAGTTTTTGCATCCAATCGGTCATTGTCATGGGGATGCCTCTTTCTGCCTGATCTTCAGCATAGTCGAGGTACATGGTTATAAAACGGTCGAGCGATTTTAGTTCTTGTACGTTCAAATAATTTTTGGCAATGGACACATCGGTTTTTATAATCTTTCCTTCGGGCGCATTTTTCCATGTGTTCAATCCCATGTGATCTTTTTCGGCATTGGCTCTTTTTACTATCAATTCGGCAGCAGTTTGGCCGTGAATGGCATAATGCAACTTGTTTTGTACCGAGGCAAAGAACATTTTGGTTGTGTTGGCATCTTTGCTGTAGTCCATTGCCGTTGCGTAGATATCGGTAATTTTTTGGTAAAATGCACGCTCACTCGCCCGTATTTCGCGAATTTCTGCTAACAAATCGTCGAAATATTTTTTACTGAAAAATGCTCCGTTTTTCAATCGTTCCTTGTCAAGTACATAGCCACGTATGGCAAAATCGCGCAAAATATTGGTTGCCCATTGCCTGAATTGCACTG
>JAUYEQ010000475.1 GCA_030691295.1 Bacteroidota bacterium | reverse complement strand
TACCTTCGCTTGTTACACGATTCAAAATAAATGAATTTAAAGAGTCAAACCCTAAACCAAAATTTTAAACCAATGGAAAACAACTCAATTAACCGCAGATCTTTTATCAGAACAACCGGAATTGCAACTGCTGCAACCGCCGTGGCCGGAAACATGGCTTTCGGATCTTCTTTGCGCCCTTCAGTAAAAAATGCCATTCCCCGCTGGAGAGGTTTTAACCTGCTCGATTATTTCGGTCCATCTGCTCCACGTGATGATAGCCGTTCGAAAACGACCAAAGAAGATTTGAAATGGATGGCCGACTGGGGTTTCGATTTTGTTCGTTTGCCCATGGCCTATCCGCGCTACATCAATTTCGACCGCCAAAAGGATGTAACTCCTGCTGATGTTTTGAACATCAATGAAAAAGTAGTCGATGAAATTCAGGAATTGGTCTTTCGGGCGAATGAAGCGGGTTTGCATATGAGTATAAATCTTCATCGGGCGCCGGGTTATTGTGTAAATGCGGGTTTTAATGAACCTTACAATTTATGGAAAGATCAGGAAGCGCTGGACGCTTTTTGTTTTCACTGGGAAATGTGGGGCAACCGGTTTAAAAATGTTTCGTCGAAAAAAATCAGTTTCGATCTGGTGAACGAACCCAGCTGGCGGGAAGACATGAATGATCAGTTTGCGCCAAGAACCACCATTCCTGGTGCAGTTTACCGGAAAGTGGCACTGGCTGCTTCAACAGCCATACGCAAATCGAATCCCAATCATTTGGTGGTTGCTGACGGAAATGATGTGGGCTCCTCTGTTATTCCTGAAATTACTGACCTGAATATTGCTCAAAGCTGTCGCGGATATTTTCCTCACTATATTTCGCATTACCGTGCATCATGGGTATTCAAAAATCCTGACGATTCACCAAATGTTGTTTGGCCGGGAGTAATTGATGGCAAGCATTTTAGCCGTAAAAATCTGGAAGAACTTTACCAGCCATGGATTGATCTGGTGAAACAAGGTGTTGGCGTGCATTGTGGCGAATGTGGCTGCTACCGCGAAACACCGCACGAAGTTTTTCTGGCCTGGTTTGAAGATGTTCTGGACGTTCTTGCTGAAAATCAGATTGGTTACGCACTCTGGAATTTCAGGGGCGATTTTGGGGTATTGGATTCAGGAAGAAAAGATGTTGATTATGAGGACTGGTATGGGCACAAACTTGACCGAAAAATGCTTGAATTATTAAAGAAACACTAAAGATAGGTTTTCAGTAATCTGTTTCGATAATTATTCTTCATCTTCTTCATGGTTGTTTCTTTTATCTGTCTGACACGTTCTGCGGAAAGCCCCATTTCATTACCAATTTCTTCGAATGTATGCTGAGAATGGCCACTTAATCCAAAATAATAACGAATAACATCCGCTTCGCGATTACTCAAGGTCGATAATGATCGCTCAATTTCCTTGCAAAGTGAATTGTTGAGCAACCCGTTGTCAGGGCTGGGAGATTCTTCATTCAGCAATGTGTCGTACAAATTATATCCTTCTTCATCATGAATCGATGCATCCATTGAAATATGATGAGATGATATTCTCAATACATCTTCTACAATATCTGGCGATGTATCAAGAAAATCTGCAACTTCATCATGTGTAGGTTCCCTGTGATAATGCTGTTCGAGATAACTAAATGTTTTTTTTATCCTGTTAATCGATCCAATTTTATTGATCGGTAATTTGACCATTCGGGCTTGTTCGTCCATAGCCTGAAGTATTGCTTGCCGGATCCACCAAACCGCAAAAGTTACAAATTTAAATCCACGTGTTTCATCAAACCGTTGGGCAGCCTTGATTAAACCAAGATTCCCCTCGTTAATCAGATCCGGCAAACTAAGTCCCTGATTTTCATATTGCTTTGCGACTGAAATTACAAATCTCAAATTGCCTTTTATCATCTTTTCCAAGGCATCTTTATCGTCTTCTCTGATTTTTTTCGATAGTTCAACTTCTTCTTCTGTCGTAAGTAAATCTATTTTGGCGATTTCGCGGAGGTACTTATCCAAAGATAATTCTTCCCTGTTCGTAACCTTTTTTGCAATGTTGAGTTGTCTCATAGTAATACTCGATAAATATATTACTTGAAACGTGAGGCACAGAATTTTGTTCCGATTGAAAAAAGGCAAAGTGGCCAATATCAACTATCAGCTATCAAACATGGTATTTCAGCTATCAAGTTCAAGCTATCAACTATCAAATATTTTTAGTTGAAGAATAAACATTTCTTAGGGTTTGTCAAATGAATAAACTACCCAGTTATTCTTTTCGTGAAACCCGGTTTCCTTGAGGCCTAGCGATTCTGCTTTTGATTTTACATCGGGCATGTCGTGGGTATAAAAACCGCTCAGGTATAGTTTTCCTCCTGATTTCAATACACTTTCGTAAGCAGGTAAATCGTTAATGATCACATTTTTATGGATGTTGGCAAAGATGATTTCAAAGCTTTCATTTCCGAGCAAACTTGCATCACCCAATTTTGCTTCCAGATTAAAGATGTTGTTCAAACGCGCATTTTCAACTGTACTTTCAAACGACCATGTGTCGATGTCGATGGCCATCACGCTTTTCGCGCCTTTAAGTGAGGCGAGCATTCCCAGGATTCCGGTTCCGCAACCCATGTCCAAAACCGTTTTTCCTGAAAGATCCATGTTCAGAATTTGTTCGGCCACCAGCGTAGTAGTTTCATGGTTTCCTGTTCCGAACGCCATTTTTGGTTCAATTACCAGTTCGAATTCGGCTGGCTCAAATTCGGTATGAAACGGCGCCCGAACCAAACAGCGATTGCCTATCAGCAAAGGTTTGAAATAGTTCTTTTCCCATACTTCATTCCAGTTCTGATCCGGAATCATTTCATTTTCAACCTGAACAGAAAAGGGTAGGGAAGTGGTAATTTCCCCGATTTGTTCCAGATCAACAGTTTCTCCGGGAATGTATCCCATTACCAGTTCTTCGGTTTCGTCAAAACTTTCAAAAGCCAGATCGGAAAGTAAAGCGACCAGTATTTCGCGGTTCTCCTGATTGTCAGGATTGAGGGTGAAGGTGATTTTTGTATAATTCATATAGCGTTTAAAGTTTAACGTTTTAAGTTCAAAGTTTGAGTTACTCCGAAAACTATTTTTGCCACCAAAACACTAAATCACCAAAACGCACCAATAAATATTACCTGAATTTCAGCTTTTTGTGCAATTTGGTGACTTGGAGACTTGGTGGCATTTTTTTTAATATTTTGACTATCGGAGAGTACTTAAGTTTACCGTTTCAGGTTCAAAGTTTGTGCGCAAAAAAAACATATTTCACAGCGGCCAAATGTAGCACAAAAAGAAAAGACCTCCCGTTGCCGGATGGATTTTGTATGAGATTTGTTTTTGATGAATTGTCGCTAACCTATTATGAGAAAATTGCTCCACATCTTGATGAACCGCTGTACCCGATTGTGGGCTATGTGGCTTTATTATTGTCAATTATTGTATCCAGCCAGTCAATTAATTCATCTAAATATGTCTCAATAATATCCCATACAATTTCATAATCAATCCCGAAGTAATCATGAACTATTCGATTACGCAATCCACGAATTCTTATCCATTCAATTTCTGGATTTTCATCTCTAAAATCCGGGTCAATCCGATTCGCAGCTTCTCCAATTATCTCAAAATTACGAACAACTGCATCCATGGTTTTGTCATCGGATAAAAAAGAATCGTAACTATTCAGTCGGGCCTAAATTAGCGATTAATTGAGTAGCGAGATAAGGGTTCTGGTTGTTTTAATAGCGGTATCGATAATAGATCGGATCACCGCATAGTTTTCGGAACCTTTGGCTGATTTGAAAAAATTGCTCACCTTGAGTTTGACATTAAAATTTCGGATGGCTCTTTCAGAAGCATTATTGTCGGGTGGGATGTTTGGGTTATCCAAAAATGCAAAAACGTAACCGGAATATTTGACCATTCGTTTTTGAAACGTTATAAGTTCTTTGATTTTTTGATTTACGGGTTCTGCAATAAGCTGCATGAAGGACTGGATGGTCTCATCCGATTTTTGTGGGGTGAGCTTGTTTTCTCTGCGATCATGGATTGCTTCCGTTATCAGTTTTGAAAGCTTTGGAGCCCAGGGCTCATCGGGATATTTTTGGGCAAGGAATTTTAGTTCGCGCAACAAATGGGCGGTGCATAACTGGTGCCCGGCGGCGTTCTGTGAAAAGTAAGCAGCCCAGCAATCGGTAACCAGTATGTTTTTTTCAAACCCTTCGGGCATAATCTTTTCAATGGCCTTTGAACCGCGGCTTTTGTTGATGGCAATATAGGTGGCCATCGGGTTTTGGAAAGCCCATGCCCAGTGGTTCCTGCCATTGATGTTGACCCCTGTTTCATCGGCGCCAATCGCCTTTCCGTTCAGGACAACCTGCCTGATCGTTTCATAAGCCGGAGTGGCTTTTTGCCTGACCTTATCAAGCAGGTAACAAACCCCACCAGTCGAAAGCGAAAGGCCAAACACAGAAGTCAGCAACTCGGTTACACGCTCAACCGGCAAGTATTGGCGTACGCTCAAATAGGAAACCAGCGATTGTACCCCTGGCCCATAACTTACCGGGGAATAATGCCGGCAGGATATGAACCCTGGTTGGCGTGCCCGCACTGGCAATGAATCCTGAAAACCTGGTGGTCGGTAACAATTGGTTGGATGGGCGGCATGTCGATTGCCTGTCGATGTCCAACAAAATGGGCTTCATATTTGCCAAGGTCTTCGCCACAGCAGGCACAATAGTTGGGTTTGTGTTCCACGATTGCATCCGGGGTATCGGTCATTTGTCAAGTTCACTTTTGAGCACAGCATTCTGCCTCTTTAAGGAATCATTCTCGCGCCGAAGTTCCATATTGACCCTTTTCAGGCTTTCAACCTCATTGATCAACGCGTAAATCATCGAATACAACTCTTGTATCTTTTGCTCCTGGTTCATCCGCCCTTGTTTTTATGCAAAAATGGATGGATCAAACATGAAATGCCAGAAAAGCAACCAAAAGTTATTAACACACTGACAAACAGAGAAATGAAAAACAGAGAAAAAATAATTTTAAGCTCACGAGAGTGGCGTATTTTACAGCACGAACACTCAAAATACCCCTCCATGAAAACCTCGCGGGGTTCAGGTTTCTGAATACAAAAAGTTATCAACAGAAAATCGGAGAACAAAACAAATACGATTAATAATTGTGAATTATATCGACTGAATAGTTACGCCAAGTTTTAGGTTGAAGAAATTTATTTTTCGTTTCATGGTTGTCCCCTCAAAATGGATAAAACGGGGGCGACAACAAATTCTAAAACTGTTTTCTACAAAAAAATACAACCTGTTATTGGGGTAAATACCAAATGATTTTCAATGCCGATGGGACTGGTATGTTTATACTTAAAACGCAACTAATTGACAGTCAGAGTATATTCAAATAGAAGTATGCATTGTCGCACTTTTTTAGAGAGAAAAAAAGAATGGTATCAGTTTGTTTGTTGAATACCATCGCTGGTAGTGCTACAGAAACCTTAAAGTGAAATCACGAAGCAGTTATTGAACTAATAACGTCAAATTTTAAGGCATCAAACCTGAAAATGACTATTTCTTAAATCCTAATTTTAATGCTGCGGATTTAAGGAAAACCATGAATCGAAAATCGATTCATGTTTTTTTATTTTCTATATTTAGAATCAAATTAGAAAAAATGGAAAAATCAATTCAACTGGTAGCATTTAACATTCCATATCCACCAGATTACGGCGGTGTAATTGATATTTTTTACAAAGTAAAAGCGCTTTCGGAGTGTGGCGTTTCTGTTTACCTTCACTGTTTTGAATACGATCGCCTGCAGGCATCCGGGCTCGAAAAATACTGTGCGAATGTGTATTACTATCCAAGAAGAAAGGGAATCCGGTTCCAATTTTCAGCTAAACCATACATTGTAGTTACACGAATTAACGATCAGCTATTGATTAATTTATCTTCGAACGATTCACCAATTATTTTTGAAGGATTACATACCTGCTATTATCTTGATGATACATTACTTGACAGCCAACTTCGCCTGGTACGAACCCACAATGTTGAGCACGAATATTACCTGAATTTGTACAAAGCGGAACGAAATATCTTCAGGAAATTATTTTTCAGGATGGAAGCCTGCAAACTTAAACGGTATGAAACTATTCTAAAAAACGCATCGCATTTACTTTGCATTTCGCCCAACGACAACTATTATTTCGATCACAATTACGGCCATTCGCACTTTATTCCGGCCTTTCATCCCTTCAGCGAAATCAAATCTAAATTGGGTCGGGGCAAATACATCCTTTTTCATGGAAATCTATCGGTATCCGAAAACATCCAGGCCGTGGAATATCTGCTTGCAAATGTTTTCAGCAAAATTGATCTTCCGGTAATCATTGCAGGTAAAAATCCAGACGCACGGCTGGCACAAAAAATCAGTCAGTACCCAAATATTCAATTGGTTGCAAATCCAGAAAATGACCAGATGGAAACTATAATTCGGGATGCGCACATAAGTTTGCTGCCCACATTTCAGGATACCGGGCTTAAATTAAAATTGCTTGCTTCACTTTTCTCCGGAAGGTTTTGCATCGCCAACACGCCGATGGTCCATAAAACCGGGTTGGAACATCTTTGCCATCTGGCTGATACGCCGAAAGAAATGATTGACCGGGTAAACGAATTGTTTCAGCAGGATTTTACTTCGGAAGAAATCGAAAAGCGAAAGTTAATTCTGGAAGATGCGTTTTCAAACCATCAGAATGCGATGAAAATCATACGGTTGCTGGAGGAATAAATTATTTATTTTTTGCAGCTCTTTTTTTCATTACTCCACGGTTGACGGGCTTTGTTTTTCTTGGTTTCCGCTCACCGGGACCTCCGAGGTTTACTTTTTTGTTTTTCTCCTTTTTCTCATGAAAAGCGCCGTGCGAATCATTGATGGCATTTGGTTTTCCGAGATAATCCTTGTCAAACATGACCGGACGCTCCTCATCGGTAAAAATGTTCGAAACTTTCAATCCCGCCGGAAGTGGTTTTTCTTCCAATGGCCGACTCATGAACTTTTCTATTTCAGAAAGGAATTTAGTCTCTATCTCGTTCACAAAAGTGATGGCAATCCCTGCTTTTTCTGCACGGCCTGTTCTGCCGGTACGATGAATGTAATCTTCAGGATTTTCAGGCGTATCGAAGTTGATAACATGTGAAATATCAGCAATGTCCAGTCCACGTGAAGCTACATCGGTGGCAATCAACATACGCGAAGTTCCACTTCTGAAACGTTCCAGTGCGTTGATCCGGTAATTTTGTGATTTATTGGAGTGTAAAACACCGATTTGTTCAGGAAAAACCGGATCAAGCAATTCGAAAACCCGATCGGCAAACTGCTTGCTTGAAACAAAAATCAACACCCGCTGAAACTCTTCCGTATCGGCGAGCAAATTTTCGAGCAGGCTTATCTTGGTGTAAAAATTTGGTACAGCATAATAATATTGGGAAATCTGTTCAAGCGGAGTTCCCTGATTCTGAATTTCAATGGTCTCAGGATCGTAAAAATAGCTGTCGATCATGGCCGCCACGTCTTCTGTCAGTGTAGCCGAAAAC
>JAUYEQ010000570.1 GCA_030691295.1 Bacteroidota bacterium | reverse complement strand
CGTTTAAATACAATTCACATTCATATTCCACCATTACGCGAACGCATTAATGATATTGAGCCACTTTTAACGCATTACACCAACGATTTTGCCCGGAAGTTAAACAAACCTGTTCCAGTCATCGAAAGAGAGGCTATCAACGCTTTATTGAATTATTCTTTCCCCGGAAATGTACGCGAATTACGAAATATGATCGAGCGTGCAATAATACTCTGCAAAACAGAAACTTTAAAAGCCAGTGATTTTCAAACATACGAAGGCCATGATTCTGAAAAGGAAAAGGAAAAAATAAATTTCAATCTGGAAGAAAACGAACTTAAACTGGTTCATCTGGCTTTGAAAGAAATGAATTACAATCAAAACAAAACTGCTGAATTGCTTGGTATTACCCGTGATGCATTGATCAGACGGATGAAGAAATACAACATCAAAGTCTCAAAAAGCTCAAGCACGAACGAGGACGAATGAAGATAATTTGCATACAAAAAAAGCTGGTCTATAACGGTTTGTATGGGTAAAATGAAGCAAGCATTTTTTTTTACTACAAATACCTGCCTGCCGGCCAGCTAACGTGTACCCACATCTATTTTTAATTGTACATCATACTGGACAATAGAAAAAAGGATTAGAACGCGGATTTACGCTGATATAGCGGATGCAAAACGGATTTATATTCCAATAAATTGGAATGGATACAAAAAAAAGACAAATGGGAAAATGGATGATTGATATTTTTATAAGCGTTTCTCTAGAAAATCGTCCCGGCTTGTCGGGACTTTAATCAGTTTTAATCCGCCAGATCGTATTTAATCCGCGTTCCATTGTTTTTTGTTTTGTATTAGTATTCCCTATTATTTGTGGGTACACGGTAGCTTCCGACGAGGCAGGTTTTGCGGCTCTGCCGCTTTCTGATAGCAAACGATCCTACGGGCTAACGGATCTTTTAGCTTAGTAAGAAATAGGTCATTTCTTCAATTTAAAATCGACAATGAATAGTTCCCACAAATCCGTTATACAAAAAAAAGCTGCCAAATGGCAGCTTTTTTTTTGATTATTTTCGTGGTTGCACACCTTTTTGTTTTGCCATATCTTCCAGTTTCTTTTGGAAGCCTGATTTCGGAGCCTGCGGCTTTTTCTTGTTAATAAGAATCTGTGCCCTTATCTTATCTTCATCAACCATAAATCTGAAAACATACATTTGACCGATGGTGATTACATTCGCAAGGAAATAGTAATAACTAAGACCCGATGCATAACTGTTCAGGATAAACAGGAACATAACCGGCATAATATACATCATGGTTTTCATACCCGGCATCGCCGCTGTATTTTGCGACTCTGAATTCAGGTAAGTTGAAAGGATGGTAGTGACAGTCATCAGCAAGCAAAACAAGCTTACATGATCGCCATAAAAAGGGATCGTGAAAGGCAAGCTCAGGATTGAATCGTAAGTTGACAGGTCGGTTGCCCAAAGGAAGCTTTCCTGACGCAATTCAATTGATGTTGGAAAAAAGAAGAACATCGCGATCAGCACCGGAAATTGGAACAACATTGGCAAACATCCACCCATTGGGTTCACACCTGCTTTTTTGTACAATGCCATAGTTGCCTGTTGTTTCTCCATGGGTTTGTCCTTGCTGAATTTCTCGTTAATCTCATCAATTTCCGGTTTCAGTGCTTTCATTTTAGCCTGAGAATGGTACGATTTAAAAGTGAACGGAAAAATCAACAGCTTTATAAAGATGGTCAGTAACAGAATGATAATTCCAAAGTTGTCAATGTAGTTTCGCAAAAAATTAAAAGTTGGAATGATCAGCCACTGATTGACCTGACGGATAACTACATAACCCAGATTGATCAGGCTTTCCAACGACTGATCGTATTGTTTCAGGGTATTGTAATGGTTCGGGCCGAAGTAAAACTTCATTTTAATGCTTTCCGAATCCTTTCCGTCATAAGGTAAAGCAATGTCGGCATTAAAATTACCAAGGTATAGCGAGTCTTCTTTTGTCAGTTCAGTCTTGATATCTGCAGTTGGGAATGATTCATCGGCAATTAAGGTTGATGAAAAGAACAACTGTTTAAAACTGATCCATTTGGTTTTAGTGCGAAGGCTTTCTTCTTCAGAACTTCCGGTTGAAAGATTGTCCGCAGCATCGTCCAGATATTTATAATGAATAGTGGTGTAGCTGTCTTCGCCGTATTGCGATTTCCTTTCCTGACGCGGAACGTTGATATTCCAGTTGAAGTTCAGGTAATTTGAATTGGTGGTAATCACATTGCTCAATCCGCTTGTATTCACGTCGAAACCAACAAGGTATGAGTTGTGATTGAGTTTGTATTTATATTCAAGATATTTACCATCGCCGGCAAAAAGTTTCATCGAAAAAATCGTTGAATCACCTTTGTTTTCTGAATTAAACTTCTCGTTTCCTTCTTTTCCTTTTTTTACAACTGGACCGGTTACCACCTGATTGGCAGCCGAATCAGAAGGAATAAAATAGAAAGATTCTGTTTCGATACTGCGGTTCTGAGCAAAGAAATTCATTCCGAATTTGCTGCTGTTTCCTTCAAACAGAATCAAAGGCTTTTGATCATGGGTTTTGAAATCTTTCAGTTCTACCGAATAAATGCGGCCACCCTTGTTCGACAAAGTAACCTTCATCAGGTTATTCTCGATCACATAAAACTTTTCCTGACCGACAGAAGCAGCTGCGAACACACCAAATTTTTCCTTTAGCGCGTTGTCCTGATCCGAAGTCAGACTATCGTTTTGTAATGTCACTGCTGCTGAAGCCTGTATTTCATCGAGTTTTGCTGCAGTTGCTATTTCCCTTTGCTGTTCAATGCGCAGCAATTCAATCGAATCGCGGGTACGTTTTGCAGCGGTCAGCTGCTCTTCCGAGGGTTTGTTAAAATAGCTGAACCCTATCAGTATCGTAAAAATAAGGGCTACACCTATAACCGTATTCCTATCCATATAAAATTTAATTATTTTCCGAGTGAAGCTTTAATAAAAGCAACAAACAACGGATGTGGTTTTACAACTGTACTGCTATATTCCGGATGAAACTGCACTCCGACAAACCATTTGTGCGAAGGAATTTCAATGACTTCAACGAGATTGGTATCCGGGTTCCGGCCTGTGGCTATCATTCCGGCGGCTTCAAAATCAGTGATATACTGATCGTTGAATTCGTACCGATGCCGATGCCTTTCCTTGAACTCCGTTTTATTGTATGCCCTGTAGATATTGGTATTTTTGTCAACAATGTGACATTTGTAGGCTCCAAGCCGCATGGTTCCCCCTTTTTCTGTCACCCCTTTTTGTTCTTCCATCAGGTCGATTACCGGGCAATCGGTTTGCTCATTCATTTCGGTAGAATCGGCTGACGCAAGGCCAAGTACATTGCGGGCAAACTCGATCACTGCTATCTGCATTCCGAGGCAAATTCCGAAGAAAGGAATATTGTGTTCCCTTACATATTGTGTCGCAATAATTTTTCCTTCAATACCGCGATGTCCAAACCCCGGAGCTACAATGATACCTTTAAGACCTTCCAGTTTCTTTTCAACATTTTCAGCAGTAATTTTTTCTGAATGTATCCAGCGAATTTTCACCTTGCATAAATTCATAACCCCGCCGTGAAGCAATGCCTCAACAATTGATTTGTAGGCATCCTGCAATTCAACATATTTACCAACAAGGCCAATTTCTATTTCCGAAGTAGGCTTTTTTAGTTTTTTCAGGAAATCATTCCAGTCGTCCAACTTTGGTTCATCTTTCAGCGGAAGACCCATTTTGCGCAATACGATTTCATCCAAATGCTGTTCAAGCATCTTGTTCGGAACTTCGTAAATGCTTGCCACATCAATGGATTGAATAACCGAATCGATGGAAACATTGCAGAAAAGGGCTACCTTTTTACGCAAATCCGTTCCAAGTTCGTGCTCGGTCCGTAAAACCAAAACATCGGGCTGAACCCCGTTTTCGAGTAATAATTTTACTGAATGTTGAGTTGGCTTGGTTTTCAACTCGCCTGTTGCTGCCAGAAAAGGAACCAGTGTCAAATGAATGACCAGCGCGTGTGGCCCCAGTTCCCATTTCAACTGACGAACTGCCTCTATGTATGGAAGCGATTCAATATCGCCAACCGTTCCGCCAATTTCGGTAACAACAATGTCGTACTTGCCCTTTGATCCCAGAATTTTAATTTTCCGTTTAATTTCATCGGTAATGTGGGGAATGATCTGAACTGTTTTTCCAAGATAATCGCCCCGACGTTCTTTGTTAATGACTGATTGATAAATCCTTCCGGTGGTGACATTGTTGGCCTGCGAAGTCGGAACATTCAGGAAACGTTCGTAATGACCAAGATCCAGATCCGTTTCTGCTCCGTCATCGGTCACAAAACATTCACCATGTTCATAAGGGTTCAATGTTCCCGGATCAACGTTAATATATGGGTCTAATTTCTGAATCGTTACTGAATAACCTCTGGATTGGAGCAGTTTAGCAAGCGATGCTGCTAAAATTCCTTTACCGAGCGATGAAGTAACTCCTCCTGTTACAAATATGTATCTGGTTGCTGACAAGATGGTATAATTTAAATGTTCTTAAAAGCGTGCAAAGTTAATTAATAAAACTTACCGCTAAAAAATGTATGAGAATTTAATCCTTTTATAACAATAAAAAACCCGCTCGAAGAAAGCGGGTTTTTTATGATGCTATTCATCGTCTTCCATTGAATCCATGATTCGGATTTTCTCTTTAAGGAATTCGATTTTTTCTTTTGTATTTTCAATTTTCAGGTTAACGTCGCCAATCAAAGCTTCGGCATTTTTTGTGTTGGCAAAGAAACCGATGTTGTTATCAAGCAATGCCAGATCTGTTTCCATTTGTTTCAACCTGGTCATATATTTTTCGCGTTCAAACCGGTTTTTGTTTTGACCTTTTCCTGAAGAAGTATTACCTGCCACTTTGTTCTTGAATTTCATCAGGTTGCGACGTTTTTCGTCAATGCGCAATGAATCGAAATGATGGTTAATTACATCACGGAACTCATTTTGAATGGCATCTTTGTCTCTGAACGGAACATGGCCAATTTCGGTAAACGAGCGTTGGAATTCTTTCAGTTTATCCAAATCAGCGCTGTCATCGCCGCTCAGCACAAAACTTTTCACTTCTTCCAGAAGTGCTTTTTTCCTTTTGAGGTTGTCTGCCTGTTCACCATCAATCGAAGAAAAATGTTTCGATTTATTTTCGAAGAAATGATCGCAGGCAGCCCTGAAACGTTTCCAGATAACATCGGAATATTTACGCGGAACCGGTCCGATTTCTTTCCATGCTTTCTGAATGTTAATAAATTCGTCGGCTGTTTTCTTCCAGTCGGTGCTGTCTTTCAATGCTTCTGCCTGAACACACAAGTCAGTTTTCAACTGAAGGTTATTGGTTTGGTCTTCTTTGTTTTGATTGTAAAACTCCCGCTTGCGGTCGAAAAATTTGTCAGATGCAATTCTGAAACGTTCGTAGATTTTGTTGTTGTCTTTTTTCGGCGCAAAACCAATCGTTCTCCATATTTTTTGCAATTCAATGAGATCTCTCGACCGTTCGTCCCAGTCGCGGTGCGATTCTATTTCGCTGTTCGAAATTTCTTCCACTTTCTCGCATAAAGCGATTTTGGCATCGAGGTTCTTTTTCTGGTCCGATTTCCGTCCTTCAAAATAATCCTGATGTTTTTTATTAATGATGGAAGTGGCATTTTTGAAACGTTCCCAGAGTTCGTCTTTTTTATCACGGGGAACAGGACCTACTTCACGCCATTGTTCGTGATATTTTTGCAGTATATTAAATGCCTTTATAATAGATGGTTCAACCAAAAGCTCTTCAGCTTTTTCACAAATTTCCATCTTTATCTCCAGATTTTTCTTCAGGTCCAGATCACGAAGTTCTTTATTGATTTTGATGAAATCGTAAAAATTTTCAACGTGATGATGGTAAGTTTCCCAAAGATCTTTCAATTTTGCCTGAGGAACCAGGCCTATTTCTCTCCAACGGTTCTGCAATTCACGGAATTCATGGAAAGTCCTGTTGATCGATTCCTTATTGTTTATGAGAGCTTTAATCTCTTCAATTATATCATATTTCTTCTGGAGATTTTCATCTTTCAGTTCATCTATTTTCTTGTTCCGGTCATTCCTTTCATCCTGATATTGTTTTAGCAATTCACGAAGATCCAATTCGTTGGGATCAGGTTCTGCTTTAAATTCGGCAATATCGCCACCGGCTTCAACAAATGCAGCTTTCTGCGCTTCAATATTTGCGCGGTAAAGACGGAAAAAATGAACTTTAATAGCCTCCACATCATCTTTGATGCGATCATCATCACCTTCAAGTAAAACGCGAAGCGCATTGATTAGCTCAACTTCATTTAAAGCGGCATAATCTGTACGCTCATCTTTCTGAATGTTGTCTTCCTCAGATTCTTCTACTTCTTCTTCTTCAGTAACCGCAACAACGGATTCTACTTCAGGTTCAGTTACTGGCTCTTCAACAATTTCATCAGTTTCCTCAACTTCAACCACTTCTTCTTCTTCGGTTGGCTCTTCAGCAACTTCAGATTCTTCAACAACCGCAGCGACTTCTTCAGGAACAGTTTCAGCGGATTCAATTACTTCCTCAGCTTCAACAGTTTCCTCAACTTCAACCGCTTCTTCAACTATTGCCGACTCTTCGGCTACTATTGATTCTTCTACCCCGGTAATATTTTCTTCAACAACCACTTCAACGGGTTCAGACACGGTTTCTACAACAGCATCTTCAGATTCAGTCACTTCAGCCACTTCAATTTGTTCTTCAGCTACTTTAGCAACATCCTGATCATTAATAGTTTCTGGTTCAACTTGTGTACCACTTAACTCATTTTTTGAGTTTTTTAGATCTTTGGGTTCCATAACAAAATTTTAAATTACATTGTAATTAACAGAGAATAAGGTTTCTTTCAGCCTACGAAAATATATATTACAAGCTAATACTCAAAGATTTTCGTTAATAAAAGTGCAAATCATTTGGTTTAATGGAGAAAAAATAACTTTTAAACGATTTTTTCAGCTAATAATTCAGCGAACCGGAAAATTTTTAGCTCAGGTTGTTACTTTTGCCAAAAATAAAAAGTGATATGCGTATCGATATTCTTACCGTTGTTCCTGAATTGCTTGAAAGCCCCTTCCGGCATTCTATTATCAAAAGGGGTCAGGACAAAGGACTGGTTGAAATTTATGTACACAACATCCGTGATTTTTCGCAGGACAAACACCGGCGAACCGATGATTATGCCTTTAGCGGCGGCGCCGGAATGGTGATGACTATCCAACCCATCGAAAGTGCGATCAATTTTCTGAAATTGCAACGGGAGTATGATGAAGTGATTTATACCAGTCCTGATGGGAACATACTGACGCAAAAAATAGCCAACAAAATTTCACTCCTGAATAATATCATCATTCTTTGCGGACATTACAAAGGAATCGACCAACGTATTCGTGAACACCTGGTTACCATGGAGATTTCGATTGGCGACTATGTTTTGACAGGTGGTGAATTGGCTGCCGCCGTAATTGTTGACAGCGTGGTTCGCCTGATTCCCGGAGTTTTATCCGATGAAACTTCCGCCCTCACTGATTCGTTTCAGGACAATTTATTGAGCCCGCCTGTATATACCAGGCCTGCCGACTACAATGGATGGAAAGTTCCGGAAATATTGCTCTCCGGAAATGAAAAGAAAATCAATGAATGGCAGGAAAAGCAAGCTTACGATCGGACCAGACAGTTGAGGCCGGATATGTTGAAAGATGGGTAAAAAGTTCCAAATTTCAGGTTCCAAGTTCCACCGCGTGAACACTGAGACTGAACACTGAACACTTTTCCCCTCACCTTCTGCAAATCTTATTGAACGTGCAATAGCTGCATTTTTGCAAATCTTTTGTTTGATCGTATGTGTTAGTACTGCTAAACATTTCGGATAATACATCAGAAAAGACTCCACTGAATTCGTTGGCCACCTGATGAAACGAAAGTTTATCACCCTGATAAATAACATTCGGAATGAACTCTTCATCAAAAAGATTGTCGAGTTTATAAATCACGGGAAATATGGCCGAATGGTTTTCCGACCGGTTGACAATATCAGAATAAATCAGGGTTTGGAATATTTCCTTACGACGATCACCATAATTCCGGTCAATCAATTGAGGCCAATCCTTGAAATCGAGTTTCATGTTGCGGCCAGTTTTATAGTCGATAATCCGCATTCCTTCAGCTGTTTGATCCAACCTGTCAATGATACCGCCAATCCTGATCTGGTAAGTTTTCTCGTCCGAAACCACCTGATAATCGGCTGAAAAATCTTTTTCAAGACCAACAATTTGAAACGGAGCAAACCGAATGTCGTTTTCCAACAATTGAAAAATGTAATCCCGGATGTGCGAAGCAATCAGAATACTCTGCCCGCCTAACTTAAGCCGCGACACTTCTTCCGGTTTCATCTGATAATACTTTACCGCAATCGACTGACGTACAACCTCATCAATTCTCCGATGATCGCCTCTTAATAGTTTTAGGGCAGCCTCTTCAACGACCTTGTTCTCAAAAGGTTTGTATAAAAGTTCGATGGCATAATGAAACAGGTTTCCGAACAGAACGGCATCAATTTCCTCTTTCAGCTCGTCTTTCTCCTTTATTCCGGCAATGTATTTAAAGTAAAACTTCAGCTTACAATCCAGATAAGTATTGATGGCACTCGGACTCAGTTTACTTTCTGAATATTTCGAAATCAACTTCTGAATGTGTGCTTCGCTGGTTTCAATCCGGATGGGTTCGTTGGTTGTTCCTTTGAAGTTGAAACTCAGGTTGAGCTCATCAATTTCAAACTCCGAATCGTACAAAAGCTGGTATAAAAAGCGACTTTTTTCGGATGAAGCAATTCCTTC
>JAUYEQ010000474.1 GCA_030691295.1 Bacteroidota bacterium | reverse complement strand
AAAAATACGTTGAAGAAGGTCATTTGGGCGGAAAAGGCTCTGACATTCACAAAGCCTGTGTTGTAGGCGATACAGTAGGCGATCCGTTTAAAGATACTTCCGGTCCTTCGCTCAATATCCTGATCAAACTGATGAGTATGGTTTCTATTGTGATGGCTGGTTTGACAGTTGCCTTTAGTTTGTTGTAATTTCAAGGCTGAAGTATTTAAAACAAATACTGATCATTTTTTTTGTAACAAAATACGAATAACCCTGTGGATTTTTCCCGGGGTTATTTTTTTTGCAACTTTACTGAACAAAATTGGCAGGCATTGAGTTTAAGTAATAAAATTGACAACACTAAAACCAAATATTATGGCAGATTTATCAACTACCTACATGGGTGTCAAATTAAAAAATCCTTTGATTTTGGGCGCCAGTAATCTTGTTACAAAACCCGAAGTAATTAAAGAACTCGAAGAAGCCGGAATCGCTGCAATTGTTTACAAATCGCTTTTCGAAGAACAAATTCAATTGGAGAATCTTCAGTTTGAAGAAGACCTGAACGAATATGACAACCGGAATTCAGAAATGGGCCGTTTATTTCCTGACATCGAACATGCAGGCCCGAAAGAACATCTTTACAACCTAAAAAAGTTAAAACAAAACACTTCGGTACCTGTTTTTGCCAGTTTAAATGCCATGTACGAACCGAGTTGGGTCGAATATGCAAAACTGCTTGAAGAAACCGGTGTCGATGGTCTTGAGTTAAATCTATATGCCACTCCCGGTTATTTCGAAGTGGGTGCTTCTTCAATCGAAGACAAGCAGTACCAGATTGTTAAAAGTGTAAAAAAGGCTGTTAAGATACCAGTCAGTGTTAAGCTGAGTCCTTTTTATACCAATACCCTGAATTTTGTCAAAAAACTGGATGAAGCCGGTGTTGATGGCTTTGTAATGTTTAACCGGTTCTTTCAGCCCGAAATTGACATTGAAACTGAAAATTTCCACTTCCCGTGGGAATTGAGCCAGCCACGTGATCATCATTTGGCTTTGCGGTATGCTGGTTTGCTGCATGGAAATATTGATGCAAGTATTTGTGCCAGCCGTGGTATTTATACTTCGGAAGATGTAATCAGGCTTATTCTGGCTGGTGCCGATGTCGTACAAATCGTGTCGGCAGTTTACAAAAAAGAATTGTCGTATGTAGCTACAATGCTCGAAGGGATTCATACCTGGATGGACAACAAAGGCTATAAAAACCTGAACGATTTTCGCGGAAAATTATCCAGAAAAAATCTTAAAGATCCGTTCACCTATCAACGTGCCCAGTATGTTGATATTCTGGCCAAATCAGAAGAAATATTCAAGAAATATCCGATGGTTTAAAATTTTTACAGAAATAAAAAAAACAGAAAGGGCAGGATTCAAATTTGAATGCTGCCCTTTCTATGAATTGTTTATGAAAAAAGGATTGTATATTTGTTATCCTATTTTATCTCATAAAATATTCTTGTTATGACTGTTACTGTTCAAATAAATACCGACACCCCTGTCGGGAAACGTCTGGAAAAAGAACTGCGCCGTTATCCGGAAACGGTTCAGTTTATCGAATCTTCAATTGTAACCGAAACAATCCCAGAGGGCTATGTTTCACTTAAGGACGGTTTTGACCAAGTCCGTAGTCATGTGAAATCTATCTATAAAAATGCACCTGTTTCCAAGTAAGCAACCATCAATTCCAGATGAATAAAGTTTTTATTTCACAGCAGGCCATCAGCGACTTGGAAAATATTTTTACCGCCTTAATTACCTGGCAAAAAGGAGCCTTGGAGTTGGAACATGCATTACAATATGTTGATGATATTGAAAATCAATGTTATTCACTCTCTCTCAAAACTTATCATTTCAAAGCCTCTTATTCCAATCATAAACTATTTGGTGATAGGGTGCATAAATACCGTAGAACACCAAACACAATTTGGTATATCATATATCAAATCGATGGCTCTCATAATATTTTGATTACCAAAATCACATCCAATTATGTCACACAAGGCTAATTGTGTGTATTCAGTTCAATTTTTCTATCTGTTCGTATTTCTCCTCACCCAACCAAAAATCCTTATCAACCACAGCGATTCAGCCCGAAAAT
>JAUYEQ010000551.1 GCA_030691295.1 Bacteroidota bacterium | reverse complement strand
CGTTTTTCTTAACGGTAAAATTCTGTAATGTTTTTTCTTCCGAAAGGTTGTTGTTTAACGAACTACAGCTTTTGTAATCAGGATTATCGGAGTAAATAATATATACCGGAGATTCCTTGAACCGCTCATATTTCGCCTCTTTTACTGCTTTCTTAAAATACTGGTCGATAAAACCTTTGTATTTAATTGCTGATTTGATGGAAGATACCGCCAACATTGCTTTTGCAGTGCCACGGATGTTGTGATAAACGGTTGAAACCAAACGGTCAACAACAAACTTTGAAATTGCTTTGATACGATCTTCGTTTTCGTATATTTTCTTTTTCCGGATGGCGTATTTTTTACCATTTTCATCAATGCCGGTATCGGTATCGTCAGGAATTGGCTCGTATCCATGATCATCCTCAAAGCCTTCCAGTTCGTTATCCGGTATTTCGAAAAACATTTTGGCTGATACCGGAACAATTCCTTTTATCGGGTTAAGAATGTATCCATCCTCAATCGCTTCTTTCATGGTATAGCTATCGAACGGAATCCAGATGGGCATATTTTCGGCATATCGGCTAAATTCGCCAAAACGGGCAAGTGAGTGGTCGCTTGGAGTGGCCGTAAAACCGACGATCAGGTTTTTCTTCTTTTTGTGCTGCTTGTATAAGTTGTTGTTATCGAAACTGGCCTGAAGTTCGTCGAACAAACTCACCATTTCTTCGTGCTGCTCACCGGTATTGGACCGGTGGATCTCGTCAATCAGAAATGCGATTCTTAACGAAGCTAGTTTCTGGATAACTTCCGGGGCCAATACATCTTTAATGGTGCTGAATTTCTGCAAATTAACCACGACAATCCGTGTGTCGCTTTTCAGGGCATCAATAAATGTTTTCTGATTGGAGGCTTCAACGAACATCTTGTTGCTGATGTTCATGTTATACATTTTAGAGTCGAGCTGGTCGCGCAACTGTAGCCTGTCAACCACCAACATAACCTTATCGTAAATGTAGTGGCCATCCTTGCGCAAGTCTTTTAATTGCAGTGCCGTCCAACCAATAATGTTGCTTTTACCAAAACCGGCTGCATACTGCAACAGCAATGAATACACATTCTTGTTGTTCTGGTATTTCTGTCGTTTGCCAATTAATTCCTCAATTTGTGTGTAGCCAACTCCTTTGGCTTTTAAGTCTGCCTTTAGCTTGGTTGTGAAATAATCCGGCTCATTCTCATGTTCCAGAAACTCACCTATTTTGCTCATTATCTTATCCGTGCCAAATTTTTGTTTAGGTCGCGGACTAATGAGAAAACCATCGTTGTGCTTGTATTCCTTGTTTTTGCTGCCTTCCTTTTTGATCAGGTCACGCTCTATAAAGTTGTAATAAAGGATTTCCTTCTCAATCATTCGTTTATCGTAAAGCGCTTTAAAAACTTCTTCGAAACGTTCAGTTTTAGTTCCTTTCGGATTCCTTAACGGGTACGATTTAAAATCTTTTATCAGCTTCTTGTCATAGGTTTCAAAATCATAACTTCCGGAGGCAACCGTATTTTTAATTTCTTCGAACTGATTGGATATGTTGCGGATTACATACGTGTCGTTTATATCGGTTGAAGTAATGTGAATGGCTTTCTCAAAGATTTTCAGGAAGTCTTTGCGGATGCTTTGCGAAATGTCGTTGCCATCGGCAATGATCAGATATTCCTGAACGGCGGACAAATAATCTTTAGCCACCTTTTTGCGACCATTGTTTCGGGCGTTCTGGTTGTTGTAGTTGCTTTTCAGCTCGCTATATCCCAGATAGATACCATTAAGGAAGAACGACAAATCGGGGCGAAAAGAATATAGCTGCTTTCCCTGGTATTTAAATGTGTAAGGCAATTCCTGCACGACTGAAAAAATATTCTCGTTAAAAAGTTTGTCTTCATTGAACTCGGAACCCGTGGGGTAAAACAAATACAAAGTGACTCCTTCGAAAGTAACCGATTTGTTGCCATTGATAAAAATAGCCATGTTCATCGACGACTTTATCCGGCCATTCAGGAAATCCATGAATGCTTCCATTAATTCTTTTTCATTGCCAAATTTGCGGAGTAGCTTTCGGTAGTTGTCTTTGTTGAGCGAAGTTTCGCTGAGGAAATGTTTTAAATCTTCGACAATAAAGAACTGGCGCGAAACCGTATTGGCTTTCACCTCTTTATATTGTAATCCATCGGCTCTTTCGCAAAAGAAGTTGATCAGGTATTTGTCTTGAAGGTCGAGTTCGTTCATGTTATCTTTATAAAGTTTATTCATCAAATCCGATCGGTTCATCGGATATTAACGTAAATATTTCAAATTTCAGATCCTCGTTGAAATCATTTTCACCATCGATAAACGATTTTATTATCCTTTCTAATAAGTCTTTATCTATTCTACCAGCGGCAAGATGGTAGCTTATATTTTCCATGTCACGCAGAAAACGGGCTAAACAGAACAAATAGCCATTGATCGTCAAAAACTGAACACCTAAAGTGATTGATAAACGCTTGTTCCCATCAGAAAAACAATGATTTTTGTTGATTGACCAAACCAAGTGGGTCAGCTTTTCTTCAAATGTTGGGTAATAATCGTCGTTTTGGATATGCTCTAGAACGCTGTCCAAATAACCAATATTGATCACATCGGTTGAACCGCCACCACTGAGTTCCACGGTTTTAAGATGAGTAATTTCTGCCTGTTCGCGACTAATATACAGAATCATGGCTAATCCCTTTCTTTAAGGCGTTTCAATGCTTCTTTGTATTCTTCGAGACGTTGCTCCAAATCTTTGCTTTTCTCGCCTAAAAATCGGTCGAAATCTTCTTTGGGGACAGAGCTAATGTATTCTTCGAGGTTTTGGTGTAAGGCATCCCGAAAACACAAATCACGGCTTGCCATTTTCTGACGGGCTTTTTCGCGCAATGGTTCCCAAAGCTTTTGTTGTTCAAATTTCCGAAATGCTGCATCCACCTCAATTGAGGTTAATTTCCGGTTTAACCGTAGAGATTCGGTTCTTAGCACATCAGCAAAACCGGTTTCGTAGCTCGATATTAAATCCAACACTTCGCTGTACATGGTATGTCGAACATTTTCGGACGAATCAAGTTTTAAGATTTTGCGGTACTCATCGGCGTTTTCTTTAAATATACTGGTGTAAATTTTATTGGTGTAAACAATGTATTTGAAGTTACCCATTGCCACGTAATCTTTTAGTGCATCGGTAAACTCTTTTCTGTAATCCTCACCACTGAGTAGGTTGACAACAAAATCTTCGTCACGCTGATTGATGTATTTGGTTCCGCCTCCGGTGCGTTTATTGATGGTGTCAATCACAATATCGAGAATGGTACTGCGCATTTCTTTTGCTTTCTCACTATCGATAAGCAACATTGAAAGATTCAGAAATGCACGAAAATTAAAGATCCCCAAGACGGTAGTTTTGGTCATGAAATCCAGTTCATGACCAAAAGAATTCTGAATAGCTAACTTGAATTCATTCAGGCGTTTACCTGAAAGCACTCCGTAGCCGTTTTTTGCCAGTTCTGATTCGTTTTTTGCCAGACATTGGTTAATGGTACGCTCCGAAACTTCGAAAAACTGAGCCAATTGTTTTTTTGTGAACCGGTATTCATTCTCAAACAAAACACCCTCCATGCCCACTGCTTTTTGGATTTCCTGCAATGCATAAGGATTGTTAAGTACATTTTGCCGTGCAATGCCCGATGTTGTTAAATTTTTGCTCATGGTGTAGCTTTTATATTTCCAGTTACCACATTGTTTATCAAGGTTTTATGTAATTCTTTCAAGGATTCAATTTTCCTTTATCGCCCATCTGTTTCTTCTCTTTATTCTCAATTTTCTTGATCCTTTCCTCTACAGGCAGGTTTTCGGGCATGGTGCCACCCAATTCTTTAATGGTTTGACGTACCTTTTTACCAACTTCTAAATGGGTTTGGTTGGCTTTCCCTTTTCCTTTAATATTTTCCCTGCGAAGTTTTTCTTCGGTTTGTGTGGCACGGAAGAGATTGGCCGCCAACTCGGTGCTTCCCATGTGATCGAGAATGTTTTGACTTTTCTTTAAGCCTTTGCGGTGGTGAATTCCTTTGGCATCGAGTCCGCCGTAAAGCCCCATGTAACCGTGATTTTGAAAAATAGCATAATCAACAGGCTCAATAACTCCGGCATCTTTGGCGGCTTCGGCCACCTGCGCGTTGTGCGTTTTCATTTCGTTACGCAGGAACAACCGCTTTTCTTCTTCAGTACTCAGTTGGTTGTACTCGTCCATTTGCCGGATTTCCTGCAAACGGGTCTGAATGGCAAAATAAGTTTGACCGGTTGCTACAATTTCTTTCGATGGATCGGCATTTTGGACGATAAGGTAACAGGCGTATCGTGATAGTTTCACGCTCTCCATCTCGCGTTGAGCTCCGGAACCAATTGGAACCATCTCGTTGAAATCAACGAGATGGTCTTCAACCGTGTGACCACTGTTTTTACAGGCTTCTTTTGCTTTACCTATAACCGAAAGAAAGTTTCTGAAGTCTGTATATTCAAGAGCTTTGGCCAATTGGCGCGCACCCCAATATTCATTTCCATGTTCATCAACCTGACGTATTTGTTCAAAAATGCTTAGTGCTTTTTTAGATAATTCGTTTGCCATAGTGTAAGTTTTGAACTATGATTTTACTTGATTATTTGATTGACTATGATTTTTGCCTGGCTTCATGACTCTTTTAAATTGCAGACTGGTATTCCCAAAATTAATCAATAAACCAATCTCCATTCCATAAGCTTCGAGGTAATTTATGGCCTGTGCAAGGTGTACATCTTCAAGTTCCTTTACGGCTTTAAGTTCGACCATTATTTTACCCATCACAAAAAAATCGACTCGCCTGGTTCCAACATCATACCCTTTGTATTGTAAGGGCATTTCTTTTTCGCGTTCAAATTCAAGCCCCTGCATTTGCATTTCGATTGCCAGAGACCGTTGATAAATAACTTCCTGAAAACCATTGCCTAACAAACGATGTACTTCCATTGCACATCGAATTATTTTGCCAGTGATATCCGAATATTTATATTCTTCTTTTACAATACTTTCATTCATAATCTTGAAGTTTGAATTGAAAAATCTTAATCATAGTGTTCATTTAATCACTTCAATCATAGTTCAGACACCTTTATTTTTCCCGTTACCACATCGTTTATCAAGGTTTTACGCAATTCTTTCAGGGTTCCGATCTGGGTTTTGATGTTGCTTACAATGCTGTCTATCATTTGAGTCTTTTCGTCGAGATAGTTGGCAATGGCGGTTTGCTCGGCTTGGGGCGGAATACAAATAAAAAAAGCAAGTAGCCAATCTCTTTGAAGTTCGGTTTGATTAGTTGAACCCTGCGCCAAAATATCATTTATCAACTTGAATTTCTCCGAAAAATAGTAATAAACATACTTTGAGAAATAGCTTTTCCGGGTATCTCTGAGTATTGTAATATGGCTATCAGCAATATAATCAGATTCTTTTCTGTTGAAGAAATACACTTTACCTAAAACTCCGCCACCTGTTGAAGCGATCAAAATATCATCTTCTTTTAATAAGCCTCTTGGCTTAACTTCAAAATTTTGCGTAAATCTCAGACTTGACTCATCCCAAAATCCTTTGCTAAAAGTTGCTTGATTAACAACTTTATGAGATCCGGTTTCGACATAATTTGGAGAAGAACCTCTGTTAATAAAACCACAAATATCCTTCAACCTCTCTATTTTCCAATGCTTCGGAATCTCCCCAATCCACTCAATTCCACTATCTTTTAGCTTTACATTTTTATCTAAACCACGGCAAACGGTTTCGTTGATCAGGCTTTTGCGGAGTTGCTGGTAATGGGTTATTTTTTGCTCCAACAAAGAAACTTTGCGGTCGATGGCAGAGGTTTTACTATCGAGGTAAGTGGCAATGGCGATTTGCTCAGGAACTGGAGGAATCGAAACCAAAGTATTTCCCAATTCTTCTTTATTTAAGTGGGGTTGAGCTGCCCGTAAAGAAGATATAACAAGTTGATCTTTAAAAATATAATTGCTTAGAATTGAAAATGCAATAAACTTAGGATTAATGTATTTAGGTGTAAAAACCATATCATATCCAGTTACAGAACCTGCATATTCTTCAGGAATAATGGCACTATCTCCAGTATATGCACCACTTCTAACTACAATTATTTCATTTGTTTTTAAAATAGGTTTTCTATTATATGGTAAATCATTGGGATCAACAAACAACATATCTTTTGTTGTAATTTTACCACACGACACATTAGTAGCACGGATGATTGGCAATCCATTTTCCATTTGTTTGGGTGGTTGTCCTAATCCATATCTAATGTCTCCAAGTGCTTTGAGTCTACTCACTTTCCAATCCTTTGGAATTTCGTCAAGTAAATCAATTTCGGATGGTTTGTATTTATCGTATTTCGCTAAACTCATAGTGCCAATTCGTTTTGAAGGTTCCTTAACGCATCTTCCAGAGCCTGTAAATCGGCAACAATTTCGGGTACTTCGCGCAATTGTTCGGGTTGGTAAAATACCTTGTTGAAATTGATTTCGGCGCCAATTACATTGTCGAGGTATTCAAAAGGTTTGGTGATATACTTCGCCATAAAATCATCGATGCGCTGTTGGTTCTCTTCAGGATTGGGTGAATACGGTACAATCTCGTAATCTTTCTGGTAATCGGGAGTAAGTTCAACGGCAATTTCAATAAAGGCAGGTTTTGTTTTGGAAGTTTTTTTCAGGCTTGCTTTTATAACAATTTTGCCACAACCCAAAAGCCTCACCCCAGCCCTCTCCGAAGGAGAGGGAGAAAGACGCTCCTCAACAATAGTTTCCCGCTCTGCGTCATACCAATAAGTTGCCTTCTCGGTAATTACTTTCAGGTTCTTTTCTTTGTAGTCGAGTTCGGCAATTACGGGTTTAATTTGATTTTCGAAATACTCATCTAAACTGCTGAATTTGGCTGGATCGAACGAAGATATTTCAAATTCGGTGAGTTCAATTTCCGATGAATCATCGGTTTCGGTTTGTTTAATTTTAACAGGTTTCAGCACAATTGATTTTACCCGCTTTTCTTCGCCTACGTTGTTGGTTTTAACGGGCAATTCAGCTTCAAGGCTTTTGCCGTTTTCGTCGACATTGGTCAGCATGATCGACTGTTTGTTGAAATAGAAATGCCATTTGTCGAATACCTTGGCAAAGCTCGTTTCTTTAAAATTGGTCAGGGTTTCAACGATTATTTTCCGGTTGTCCAGATCCATTTCCTTGCGCTTTTTACCCCTCGATTTTTTGAGCGGCATAAACAAATCGCTGCCATTGATCAGGATTACTTTGTCCTTCCGTTCGGCAGGTTTGTTCTTGTTGAATACCCACAAATAGGTGTAAATGCCGGTATTGAAAAACTCGTCGGTTGGCATTTGTATCAGGGCTTCAACGTAATCGTTGTCGAAAAAGAATTTGCGGATGTTGCTTTCGCCGCTTCCGGCATCGCCGCTAAACAGGGTCGAACCGTTGTGTACCACAATGGAAAGCCCATCGTCGGCCAGATGGTAAAGGATGTGCTGGGTAAACAGAAACTGCCCGTCGGAAATGGAAGGGATGTCGTGAAAGCGTTCGGTTTGGTCGTTGTCGATGTCCTTTTTATAGCCTTTCCAGTCAACGCCATAAGGAGGATTGGCCACCACAATATCGAATTTGTTGTGAATGAATTTAATGTCGGTGAGGCTGTTGCCGTATTCAATTTTTGAGTCTTTGCGGAAACGGCTTTCAATCTTGGCCAACGCATACAGCGAGTCGCTCCAGTCTTGCCCGAAAGTGGCCGTTGGCCGGTTCGGAAATTTCTCCTGAATCTTGTCTTCGACCCCAAATAATAAGTTTCCGCCGCCGCAGGTCGGATCAAAAATGGTCAGGAACTTGCCATTATCAAGCATTTTCGAAGCAATGATTTCGGAAATTAACGAGATAATATCATCCGGCGTGTATTGTTCTCCGGCGGTTTCAGCAGAAATATCGGCCCATTTGCGTTTAATGTGTTCTTCGAGCGTGGTAATTTCGGAGTTATTGAATGGCGCCAAATCTATTTCGCTCCACGTTTTAACAGAAGCAAACAGAATCCCTTTCTTCTTGAGTTGCCCGCTTACGCCCGAAATATCGAGAAACTTGGCTTCCTCATTGCCTTTGTCAACGCCAAGCAGATACTTTGTTTCGGCGTCGAAGGCTTTCAGATAAGCGTGAAAATCAACATCGAAAGTTTTGTCGTTTTTACAGATGTCTTTCAGCGTTTTGTTTTCGCGAACCACATAATCGTTGAAACCCAGACCCAAATCCTTGAATTCTTCGATGAATCCATCAATGTCGGTACGATCAATTTCACTTTCCAGTTCTTTCGCATATCTGATCAGGCGGCTTTCGACCATGATCAGTGCAAAGAAAGGCATCATAAATTTGGGGAAATCACTTTGTTTAATACCGGCACCAATAAGGAGATCAGCCGTTTTCCATACGTCTGATTCGTATTGTGAAATGTTTTGAGACATACTTATATCTTAAATCGTTGAGTTAAGTGTCAAATGTAAGCATCGAAGGTTAAAGTCAAGCCATGCAAAACATATATTTTAACGAATTTTGGTGGGAGATGGAATAAATAACCATTCGTTTTTACATTTCACCATTCTTTTTATTGCTCTATATCGGATCTATTGGATTTATCTTTCGCGAATTGAACCTTTTCATTTTATCATTTTAATAAGGTAATAAGGTTGTGTTTGTATGGTTACTATTTCTATTAAGGTTAAATTTTCAAAATAAGGTTTCACAATATTTAATTGATTAATTGTCTGTGTAATAGGTTTGTTAATCCGAAAAGAACCTTATTTCTGGTTTATAAACCTTAGTAGAATATTTATCAACCCACCAACCTAAACCTTATTAATCGACAATGAATTTGAAAAATAATTACCCACATCAAACATTATCGAACCGTTTTTGCGCGTTTTCTATCGGGAGCAGGGTGCCTTTTTGGATGATTTTACCCCAAAATGAGGTCATTTTTGTGTCATTGTCAGTGTGTACATTCATGAAAAAGTGCAGTTCATATGTCAAATAATACGTTTCACAGGGATAATCGAACAGTTCATGCAATTTTGGGTTTTTGCAGATTGAACCTATTCACTCCTTTTGTAAATTAGATATGTTTTTCCTCTGGTGGTGAGAGTTTAAAACAATCAAAAAAACTAACATTTAATAATTATCTTATGAGTGATTCCAATAGAATTTCAATGGTCATTCCGCCAGAAGCACTTGAACAAGCCAAAGAGCATTATAGGATGGCACATCAGGTGCTCGCACCCTACCTGATCAACCTGACCCCGGATGAGCGGCTTCAGTTGCCCAAAATGGGCGATAAGACAGTTCCATTTGTCACCAAAGGGGCTGAGTACCTTGGTTTATCGGGAACCCCGGCTCCTGATTACATTAATCCGGAAGATTTAAACATCGATCTCAACGCGTACGAAACCATCCGGCAAATTCGCCAGATAACCCAACCAACGGTTGATATGCTGGACGATACCATGCTACTTTGCGGAAGTGAAGCGTATGTTGCAGTACTGGCATTTTACACCTACCTGAAAGGGGCTGCCAGAATGAATGTGCCGGGCGCCAAAACCATCTTAGAGGATTTAAGCGCACGATTTCCGAGTCGACCCGCAAAAAAAGAAAAAGTAGATTAAATGAATAAACCCCGGACACCACCTCCGGGGTTTTTTAATTCCCGGAATTACCCGAAACCTACCACCTCGGAGGTGCCCCCTACCACCTCGGAGGTACCCTATACCACCTCAGAGGTACCCCCTACCACCTAAAAGGTGCAACATCGGACCTTTTAGGTCCCTCCTACCACCTAAAAGGGAGGATGTCGGATCTTTTTGGTCCGATGTTCCCCGAAAAAGGTGCAATGCCGGATCTTTTTGGTGCACTCGACCACCTAAAAGAGGGAATGGAGGACCTTTTAGGTGCAAGGTTCTATGAAAAAGGTGGATGGAGGGATCTTTTAGGTGCAGCATTGATGCAAAAAGGTTCAGGGTTGATGCTTTTGGGAGGAGGTTGCATAAAAAGGCGGATAGTCTACTCCGATTATATGAGTTTTTTATCCAAAGTTAAATGAAGGATCAAGTTTTGTTTCCTTCATTCCTACTCTAAAGATAGAATATGTCACATCTTTAAATGGATCGTCATAGCGATTGCTTAGCAGCTGAGATTCTGTTACATTTGATGGAACTAGTTTGCCATAAGCAGGATAAAAAATGGCGTCCGAATTTACAATTGTTTCAAAGTCTTTCCCTCTTGCCAGAACAGTAAATCCGGGATTAAGTGCTCCCATCCTTATTCTTAGACTACCAGCTGTGAAATCGTCTTTTGCTTGTTGTGATAAAGCAAGTCTTAAGGGCAAACTTTTAAACAAAATTTCTGGTTCCGATTTGTCTAAACGATTTAATAGTTCATCGAGCATGTTAATTGCTGTTGATGAAATCGCAGGAAACCCAACAGTTGAAATAAGGGACTTTCCAGTGTCAGATTGCAAAAATTTGAATATATTTTGCCACCATTTCGGCTCTCGATGTTTTACTACTTCAAAAGTCATTTTACTCAAACCGCCAGGTATTTCAATTGGCCTGTTTCCAAAAGCTTGCCTGAAGTCAGATTTCAATTCTTTAGGATCTGCTGTCTTATTTTTGGCTTGGTTATATAGATTTAAACCTGCAGCAATACTCCAAAAAGCTGTATCAAAATATTTATCCCTTGAATTTTCATCTTTTCCAATGTTGATTCGTATTGTCGCTCTTGAATTCTTATCGATATTTTCATTTGCACCGATATGAAAGGATAGCATTTCAAGATTGACTAACATATCTGGCTGCTCATTGCTGCCCTTTAGAATCGGTTCAACTTGCGATGATTCTTGAATTGATGGTTTATCTAAAGTATTTGACAATTGAAAATTGACAAATTGGTTAGACAAGTCTAGCATTGATGGATTCGGGAAGTTATCCTTCACATATGAAACAGCCCCTATGGATTTTGGAAGAGCCAATGTAGCAAACTCAGGACTTTTAATTGCTTCTGTTAAATCTCGAACACCTTTTTCATTGTAGAATGCTGTAATTACTTCCTGCTCTTTAAATTTGAAAAGTTCCATAATGTTGATTTTTAAGATTTAATTTGAAAAATGCCCGCAGCAATTTTACCTGGCAATTTGAGCATTATTCTACCAGTAAATTTTTCTTTTTTACCATACAAGTCAAAATTGCCATTATTTGCATACATAGCATGAACACCTGTCCATAGAAGCATGCCATATGACTCATTTATTTTATGTGTTAATTTGGTACGATAAGTGGGGGTGACATAATCTTCAAGACCTAACAATTCATATACATTTGGTGTAAATGTCCCATCATTTATTATTTCAACAGCCATTTCAAAATTCTCAGGAATTATAAACTTACTGTATCTACTGCTGTAATCACCATTTATTTGAGCCATTTTGCAAATCGAAGCAAAGCATAAATGGGCATAATTAAGAATTTCGCTAAACTGTTCTTCCTCATCTGAAGACTTATATTCTCCCAATATGAATGATGATTCTTTCTTTGCATAGTTTAGTTCTGATTCAGTAAAAGAAATTTTATCACCATTTTTCAAAATAACTCGATAGGTGTCATCTTCTTTTTTGTAACTTATTACATCAAAACCAAAGGTGAATATTGCCGCTTTTATTAGGCCCAATGATGCACAATTTCCGGCACCGAGTGATTCTTGGTCCCGTCCTTGATAGAATGCTTTAAATAGTAAATCTTTCATTATTGATTATTTTATAATTTGTGTGTTTGTTTCTTTCTAAATACTAATCCAGATTGTCAACTTTAATACAATTACGATACTAATAAGTACAAGTCAATAGCACAAACGAGTCGTATTTCAAAAAAAATATTATAATGTAAAGTTGCTTGAAAGTTGCTCGACATAACCGATCCGTAAGCTAACTACTGGCGGGGCCGTCTACTCAATTATGTGCTGGCGTTTTCAATTTGTTTAGAGTGGTTTAGAATATTATCTATTCCTAAATACTTTAAAATATTGGTATTAGTTAAATTATCCCTAAGTCCGCCTATTTTTTTTATAAAGTTAGCTTGATCTAAATTCAAGTTAGACATTGGAAGTATCACCCAAAAATCTGTACCAAACAGTGTGCGATCTCTCATCAATTCTCCTTCCCAATTTTTTTGTGTAAGTTTATTAATAAAATTATCCGTTGCTTTTTGAGATTCCAGGTTAAATGAAAAATCAGCATAAACATTAAATTCTTCCATCATTTTGAAAATAGTAGGGATTCTATGAGCTCTTACATCCTCTGGGTCTTCCCATGCACCTCCTGAACCAAAATGTCCAAGGCATAATTTTAGGTCTTTATGAGTTCTCAGAACTTCCAGCCACTCTCTGGGTTCATTTAAATAGCGAGCTCGAGCCGCTCTTGGTCTGAGCGAAATCGATTCCTCAATTCCATTCCTATTGACGATAATTGGGTTTTGAAAAGTAGACACTGATTCTCCACCACAATGAGTCAGCACAGGGATTCTTTTTTTTTCGCAAATTTCGAATATTGGTTTTAATCGAGAATCACTCGGTAGGTAACCTAATGATGGATAACATTTAACTCCGAAAAACGAAGGAAAATCAACATCAAATGCTTTTAAGAATAAATTATACAAATTTCCTTCACCCTCATCATCTGCTCTTCTTGGATCAATTGGTAAGAAAGGAATTACTGGGTAGGCTTGAGGCAATTTACCAAGTTCATCATTCTGCTGACTATTTGATTTATTAATAGACCCCTTCCAACCACTATTTAAATCCATCCCCAGCACAATTGTAACAAGTTCTTTATCTGTATCATAAGCGTTATTTATTACGTTATTTATTGCATATCTATCGCGAAATGTTACGTATACGTCAGACATTCTTTTAGTTGAAAGTAGTCTAATAATATTGCGATATCGAATGATGAGTTCTCTTTTCGGGAAAACTGAAGTGCTTTTATTGTCATAAGTCTTCAGTTCAACTTCCATACTATTTAATTCAGTTTCTATGCGTTCAATGAATTTATCGACATTCTCATCAGGAATTAAGTCGGGGTTTTTATAAAGATTTTCTAACAATTCAAGGTGTGATAAAATATTCTTTTCATACCCCATCTTTTCACCAGTAATTAATCTCCAAACCCATGATTTTAATGCTTCGGGAGCCCCAGAAATCATTCTTGTCGCTAGATATGAAACATTTATACAATCTGAGTCGAAAATGTGGCAATGAGCATCAATAACGAAATTATTCCGTTCTAATGTAGACTTAGTAATAGCACCAAGTCTTGAAATTGGGTTTTCACTAATACGTTCGGTTGCTCTTTCTATAAATGAAATTTGTTCTGAAGTGTAAGACATACGTTAGTTTATTTTTATGTTTGTTTAATATTCCATTTCGCTGTTAACGCTTGCACCTAATTTGAAACTAGCGCCAACTTATATGTGCTTTTATTTCAAAAAGTTAATTCTGATTCTAATTCACTCCATTGTCTAACAGTAAAATCCTAACTAAAATTAAACCATTTATTTACAAACCGAAATAGCACGAACGTGTCATTTTTATGTAATTTGGGGAAAAAGAAGTATGATTCGGGTTTCTATTTCAGCCACAATTCGATGGTTCCTTCTTTGGTCTTGGAACGCAACCCAAGGATAGGTTTCAGGCGGACTTCGATGTTTTGAGTCTGAAGCATATTCTGCAATACAATGGCTGAGGCTTCATCTGTTTCTCTAAAATACCGGATTTCGTTAGCAGTCATTTTTCGGGCACTTTCAACCAATTCAATGCCGGGTGCTTTGTAGCCCAATTCTATAATTTTCCCGACCAAATGTTTTGCCTCGCTGCGTTGTTCTTCGCTGCCGATCTGGATATAAACAACCGGAGTAACGGCAGTATTTGGCAACACCAATGGCTGATTGATCAATCGTTGAGTTTCTTTCACCTGAATCTCGAGCTTTTCTTTCTCTATCTTCTGCGATTCACTAAGCAAAGTAGTATCCTTATCCATCAGGGCCTTTAATTTTGCCTGAGCCAAAGAATCATTCCGGAGAAACACTTTGTATTCAGTATCAACTTCATGGTAGTACTTTTCCCAGCCTTCCCTCAATTTTTCAGAAGGGGTAACTTTTGAGAAAAATTGTGCCAACATGCGTTTCTTTACCGGATCGTTGTTCAGCACAATCAGTTCGGTAGCATATTTGTCGTATTGTTGTATTTCCTGAAGACCCGACGCACGGTCTTTAAAGCCCCAATCGATAATGGTGGTCATCACAACCAAAGCTACGCTACCGATCAGCCATTTAAAAAGCTCGACTTTGTACTTGTACTTTTCAAAAGAGTTTGGGTCAGAAGAATCGTTGGACATAGTTGTATTTTAAGGGTTACATGTGACGCTGAATAATTATGATTCTATCTCAAGAGTTCAGTTTGTTCGCTGGCACTCAATTCTCGCATTCCCGGAACACTCCCATGTTCGGTTAAAAATCAAATTTCAGTTGTCCGGTTTGGTAATAGTGAAATTCAGATTTGCGCCTTCGGGTCAATCCTTTCAGTTCACTTCCATTGGCCTTGTTCCACCGAAGCCACTGGGTTTGTATTTCAGGATAATTTGTCGGATTGGCATTGATCACTTTGAGCAAGGTGGAGTCTTTCAGGTTCTTGGCGCCCAGATTGTAACAAAAACTCACCATGGCATCAAACTGCTGCTGGCTTACGTCGTCGCGGGTATAGGCGTCAACCATTGCTTCAAAATAGGCAAGGTCGTTGCGCAGGTAGTCAATCGCCTGCTCTTCGCTGCAGGTGTCGCCGTCCTTTACTTTTGTGCCATTGGGGTAAATGGTTGTTCCATAACCAATGGTCCATACATTTGCCGGACAGAGATATGCTTTTAAGAACAAGCCTTCGAAGTGCTTGATTAGCCCGGCGCAGTTGATTGAACTTTTTGTTATTTTAGCCATGATATACTTTTACTGGATTCAAGGTTAAGAGCCACAATTATTTTGTTTGCGATGACTTCTATGTAGCCTCCTTCTTCGAAGTCCTTAATTTCATTATTTTATTGAGCAAGTCGAACCAAAATGGTGCACCCAGTGAAACTGCAATGGCAGTAATGAAAAAGCCCCAGAAATGATGGTACAGTAGCCCAAAAAGATATTTAATTTTATCGTATCCGGAGAAGGCAATTTTTCCATTGACAACTTCGTTGTGCTCAGAGATAAACTTATCTATATGAGGGATATAACTAACTCCACTTTTGGTTGTGATAACCGTTACGGTGTCCGGCAGCCATGCGCCCATTCCAAGAATGGTATTGGCATTGTCGATATCTGCCTCCAACACCTGCTTTACGTCCAAAAGAGAATTTAATTGCTGACTGCCGGTTGCTGTTCTTGCACTGTCAATTTGTGTATTAACCTCATCCGTTTTGTTATTTTCAATATAGGTATTTGCCATGCTTACCATCTGATCTCTTGCCTGCTTATCGGTTGAAAGTTTGCTGACGATTGTGAATGTATCAACATAAAAAATCCAGGCAATAAAGAAGCCTACCAAAAATGTTACGATCTGGATTTTTCGTTTGTACCATTCTGTAGCCTCATCCATTGTTCTGTTAAACCAACCTTCCAACAATAATTTAAATTGTGGAATATCGCCGGATGATTCTTCCCACAAGCTTTTGATGTATTTTCCTGATTCATAGTCGAGAATTTTTTCATTTTTACCCATTTTAAATGGATCTTCTATTTCTTCTTCAGGATCAGTTGGGGTAGGTTCGGGAGCATTTTTCGCGTTTTTAATAATCACTTTCCATTTCTCATCAATTTGTTCCGCAGTTACCGGACCATCGCCAAATAATACACACATCAATGTTTTCGAGAAACTCACGGCCTTGAAGGATGACGGTGTTTTAAATATACCGGTACTGCCAAGATATTTTATCTCGGGATGATTGTAAAAGTTGGTGATAATTCTATTCTTTGGGTTCTTAATAAGTCTCAGGGAATCCCATAAACGACTCAACTTACCTGATTCTTCTTCATCAGTTAACATTCGGTCAATAGCCTCTTTGAGGTTTCGGGATCTTAGCCCAAGCTGAGTGGCAATTATTTCAGTAATTACAGTTGCCAATAAACTATACAACAGATAAATAAACATCAGCCCAATTATAACATCCAGTGCGATAGAATTAAACATGGCTATATAGAATTAGCAATAAAATTAAACCATTGATTTGCACACCGCAATAGCACGAACGTGTCATTTTTCTTAAAATATTTTGCTGGTCCATCTGCCTGCAAGGCCGTCAGGCAATTGATGATATTGTTAAAATCTTGAGTTAAATGTCTTAATATCCCATCCATTGCCGCTCTCACTCATTGTCGCACACAGTATCTTTTTCCCGTCAGTACGGACATTGACCAAACCATATATAATTCCTCCAACAATTTTTTTGTCCCAGAAAGACCTGGTCTTTGTTGCAGGATTCAAATCACCGGCATTGGTTTCCTTGTAGGTTACATCTATCCTGGTTGCGCTATTAAATATCTCGCCTGTCTCTTTGATTTTTTAAATTCGTCTGAAGTGAACTGGTCTAAACCTCCTGTCTTATTTGAAATTCTTTGGGAAGGAATTTGTTTGTCGATAAGACATTGCATAAATGAAGCCCATTCTCCCTGCAGTTTGTACCCATCTCTTCCCGGTTCCATCAATTCGGTTATATCATCCAGATCATCAACCAATAGTGTAAGTTTCTTACCTTTTGTGGGACCTAAGTTTCTTGATGTACCTTTTTTAAACCAGGCTACCCCGGCATGATAAAATCTGGTAACATTTACATTGGCTGTTGCAATGTCCAATTCATGCTGCTGTTTGGGGTTGATCAGATCCCATAGCCCCCCGTAGTGGTCAGCATCATTGTGTGAAGCAATCATTGCATCCAATTCTATGGAATTCATTCCGTAATCCTTTTTGAATTTCCAGTCAATAAAATCTGCGGCATTCTTGCCACTTTGCTGAGATGCTCTTTTATATCCGC
>JAUYEQ010000539.1 GCA_030691295.1 Bacteroidota bacterium | reverse complement strand
CGATAAATGATTATTGTTCGGTTTTGGAAATCGAGCCCGAAAATCAGGAAGCAAAATCAGGAATTGAAATGGCCGAAAATATTTTAGGGTATTTTACACCTGATATGTTTAATCCATAGAGGTTTATAGCGATTCGTTTTAGCTATTCTGATTGCCATTCAACCAAAAAAAGATGGGTTTTTAATTTCCTGTGTTAATTAATTCTTAGGTTTTTTATTTGTAATTGCTATTTTTGGCATGAACTTAGTTAATATCAGAGAAGAAATTTAATAAAATGAATTATAAACCTTTAAAATTATAACAGTATGAAACGATTTTTTTTAGCTATTGTGTTTTGTTTTGGAATTGTGGTAGGATTTGCACAGGAAGAAAAAGGTGCAATCGATTTTAAAAATGAAGGCAATGAAGCTCTACGATCTAAAGATTACGCCGGAGCTCTGAAGTTATATGAAACTGCATTGAGCAAATGGGGAGATGAACCAAAAGATACTGCTATGGTATATAATATGGCAGTATGCGCCTATCAGTCGAAAGACTTTGCCAAAGCAATCAAACTGTTAGATGAGACGATTGCAATGGATTATAAGAAAGAAACCGCATTGCTTTATAAGATAAATACTTACAAAGCAATGAAAAATGATGTTGAATATGAAAAAGCACTCGAGGCTGCTTTGGCTAATTCCCCCGACGATGGTAAATTAAAAGGGTTGTTGGCCAATGTTTATCTGAAAGAAGCCAATGTATTTTATACTGCCGGTGCTACTATTCTTAAAAATGCTGCGGCTGATGTTGCTGCTGCAAAATACAAGACTACTGATCCTCAGTATAAAGAAGCTACTGAAAAAGCAAAGGATGAGTTTAAGAAGGCGCTTCCGTTGGTGGAAAAGGCACTGGCTATTGATCCTGAAAATGCAACAGGCAAACAATTAAAGGCTGCTTGTGAGCAGAATATTTAAGGAACAATTATTTTGATTACCTTAAAAAACGAGGCCATCTGCAAAGGTGGCCTCGTTTTTTTTGATTCTGCTCTTGATTTTAATGTTCAAACAATTTTTGGAGATAAAATGGTTGTCGGATCTTCAAATAAATGGAAGTATTCAGATAGCTGTATGTTTTTATTTGTATTACTTTTGGCGACTATAAAAGCGTATGAGATAAAATCCGATAGTAGGTTGTGAGATGGATTATCTAGTAAAATATTTTTCGGAATTGTATTGTTTAGTTGGCGAAATGGCTCCGTGGTTATTGCCGGGACTGGTTTTTGCCGGTTTGCTGAAAGTTTATTTTCCGCAGAAACACATCGCTAAACAGAGCTTGGGTATCAATATAAAGAAAGTTTACAATGAACTGGATTGATTATAGTCTTGCTGCATTAATCGTTATCCCCATTCTTGCAACAGTTGTGCTGGGTGCATTTCTGGCTAAAAATGGGAAAGATGCTATGGGAGAACCAACCATTCATCCGCTGCTGTTTTTTACTGGTAAGTTTTTCCTTTTTGGAGTTTGGGCTTTGTTTGCATTCATTGCTGTTTTTCCTGAATATCGCAATTCTGTTCCTTTTTTAATTCAGGATTATACTCCGGAAGTTCAAAAACTTTTGGCTGCAGTTTTTCTCATTCCAGCCAACCTAATCATTGTGCCGGCTTATCTTTCAATGGGTCTGATAACCAATATCGGATTGCCAACCGGGAAACACGAATTGCGCACCAGTGGCATATACAAAATCAGCAGAAATCCGATGTATGCAAGTTTCTTTTTTATGAATACAGCTACATTTTTGTTCCTTCCAAGCATTCTTTTGTTGGCGGTTATGCTTTACGGAATGATCGTTCACCACTTTATTATTTTAGGCGAAGAGAAGTTTCTCGAAAATGAATTCGGCGACGAATATCAAAAATACAAAGCCAAGGTTTCGAGGTATTTCTAATTCAACTTCCCCTCCAGCCAGCCAATAAAATCGAACGAGTTGAGGAGTTGCCGTTCAAATGGGTTGTCCTTCAATTTCAGCAAGGTTTCTTTTTGTTGCTTAAGTTTCTTGCTGAACTTTTTGGTATCGGTTTCCTTCAGGATGAAGGATGCACTTTTCAGGATAATTTCTTCACTTTTCAACGGTTTTCCCCGCTTTTTCAGGTCGCGCTCAAACGATCGGATTTCAGATGCAAGGTAGTCATGGTCGTTCAGTTCGCAGTGAATCAGGATATTCAGAAACCTGATGTGTTTGGTTTGCGGCAACTGGCTGAACGGTTTTCCGGCGTTCAAAATTGGTCGGATGGCTTTCAGCGCTAGTTTATAATTTCGGTTCCAGAAAAGAACCACCGCAGCTTGCAAGGCAATTTCGGCCTTTGTGGCAAAAGTCAGGCTGGTTTCTTTTTCGGTTATTTTATCCTGAATTTCATTCAAATGATTCAGCGCTTCCAAAAAAAGTCTTTGGTCGGTCAGCATCAGGCTTTCAAAAATAAATATCAGCGGCTGAATGGTTGCCTGGGCGGTTGGAAATTCCGAGAGAAGATTCTTTAATTTATCAATGAAATATGGCATTTCAGCATAATTGCCAAACCAGCGGAGGTTGTTCAAAATTCCGCGAATGTGGTTGATGTAGAAATAGGGCGGATTTCCCCAAAGTTTCCGGTTGTTCTCGAACAATTCGTTCAGCTCGTAATAAACTTTCAGGCTCGATTTCGGATTGGTGGTCTTCATAAAATAGGCCGACTGAAACAGCAGATGAAGCTTCTGTGCCTCGAATGAGTTTTTCATCTGACCCGAAACGGCTTGTAACTCGTTAAATGCCAAATCATTCAGTTTTTCTTTTTCGGCTTCGTTTCGTATGGTTCCTTGTTTGATTTGGCGAATACTGATGAGGTTGTACAAGCCAGTGTGATTTTCTATTGCCCGCTGCTGACGTGATACCGATTCAATTTTTGACTGTAATTTGACGAGTTTATTTTCATCCAGATCCTTAAATTCCAATTGATTGTAAAATCTGATTTCGAGTTTGGCAAGCAAAAGGTACGGACTAAAAAGTTCGTATTCCAGAGCTATCATCTTGTATTTTTCAATCAGTTGAAAAGCATCGTCAAATAGATTTCGTTTGAAAAGGAATTTTGCCTGTTGATAAGCTTTCAATGCCTGAAATTCGACTTCCTTCTCAGCATCTTTTGTGGATAATTTGTCTAATAGTAAGTTATACAGGTGATTGCATGTGATCTCGAAACTTCCGTCCGGTTTGTACTTTTTAAATTTTGTTTTCACCAAATCGATCGACAAACCCGATTGGAGAATCAGATCGAAAAGAAATTGGTAATCTTTTTTACCTTCATGCATCTTTGTATTGATCTGGAAATACCGTTTTTCAGTAGTATCCATCGAGTTGATTAAAATGAGCAGGCTATCAAGTTTTGTCATGAGATGTTCTATAACAGGCATTAATGAAAATGATACATGAAAATATATAATTGTATTAAATTAATGTATTGTAAATGAATTATTTAAGTTTATTTTTATTGATATTTTATTGGTGTAAATTATAACATTTGAGCAAATGTGGTGAAAATTTCTGTTCCTGATGTTCTAACTTTGGTCTTATTCAGAAAAACTTAGAATATGAATGGTAAAAAGATCTTGATTGTCGGAAGTTCAAATACCGATATGGTCATTAAAACACATAATTTTCCGGCTCCGGGCGAAACCATTTTGGGTGGTCGTTTTTTAATGAACGCCGGAGGAAAAGGCGCTAATCAGGCGGTTGCTGCTGCCCGTTTGGGTGGCATGGTCACTTTTGTAGGCAAAATTGGTGACGATATTTTCGGGAAACAGGCTGTTCAGCAACTCGAAGACGAAGGAATAAATGTTGATTTTGTGGCCGTCGATCCTGAAAATCCGAGTGGTGTCGCTCTGATCACAGTAGATAAAAAGGGCGAAAACTCCATTGTGGTGGCGCCAGGTTCAAACGGAACACTAAGTTCAGCCGATTTCGATAAAGCGCTTGCCGAGTTGGATGATTCGGAGTTTGTGCTGATGCAACTTGAAATTCCGATTCCAACCGTTGAGCATATTGCCCGGATGGCCGCCCTCAAGCAGAAAAAAGTAGTTTTAAATCCGGCACCGGCTGCTTTGCTGACCGATGAATTGCTTCAGAATTTATACATCATTACGCCCAATGAAACGGAAGCCGAATTGCTGACCGGGATTAAAGTGACCGATGAATCGTCCGCTCTAAAAGCGGCTTCGGCACTCAATGAAAAAGGTGTTGAAATTGTAATTATTACAATGGGGTCTGCAGGTGCATTTTTGCTGGCCAATGGAAACTCAGAAATAATTAAAGCTCCCAAAGTGGAGGCAGTTGATACCACTGCTGCCGGCGATACTTTCAATGGTGCGCTGGTAGTTGCTTTGTCAGAAGGAAAAACCATTCAGGAATCGATTGCTTTTGCCAACAAAGCTGCTGCAATTTCGGTAACAAGGATCGGTGCGCAATCATCTGTTCCATTCCGTAAACAAATATCAAACTAAACTTAAACCTAATACAATGAAAACTAACTTATTCCTGTTCCTGATGTTCATTCTTTTTGCGGCAGCTACTTCGTGCAGCAAAAATCAATCGACAACTGCTCTTAAAACAGCTATCACTACTGAAATACTAAAAGACAAGATCAAAGGTGGCTGGGCCGGTCAGGTAATTGGCTGCACGTTTGGCGGCCCAACGGAATTTCAGTACAAAGGAACCATGATCCAGGATTATCAGCCGATTCCATGGGACAATGATCGCTGTAAATGGTACTATGAGAACTTTCCCGGTTTGTACGATGATGTTTACATGGACCTGACTTTTGTAGATGTTTTCGAAAGAGAGGGACTTGATGCTCCGGCAATCTCACATGCCAATGCCTTTGCCAATGCCGAATACATGCTGTGGCACGCCAATCAGGCAGCCAGATACAATATTCTGAATGGAATAACACCGCCGCAATCAGGTCACTGGCTGAATAATCCACACGCCGATGACATCGATTTCCAGATTGAAGCCGATTTTGCCGGATTAATGTCGCCTGGAATGGTCAATACTTCAACCGAAATTTGTGATAAGGTTGGCCATATCATGAATTACGGCGATGGCTGGTATGGTGGCGTTTATGTAGCCGCCATGTACTCGCTGGCATTCGTTTCCAACGATGTAAATTACATTGTAACCGAAGCATTAAAATCGATACCGCAGGAATCTGAGTTTTACAAATGCATGAGCGATGTTATAGGCTGGAAGAAAGAGTTTCCAGACGATTGGAAAAGAAACTGGTTCGAGTGTGAACGGAAATGGTCGTCGGATATTGGTTGCCCGGATGGCGTTTTTAACAGCTTTAATATTGACGCGAAAATCAATGCAGCATATATCATCATTGGTTTGCTTTATGGCGAAGGTGATTTTGGTAAAACAATGGAAATCAGCACCCGGTGCGGTCAGGATTCGGATTGCAACCCGGCAAGCGCTGGTGGTATTTTAGGAACAATGTTAGGTTACAGCGCCATTCCTGAATATTGGAGAGCGCCTGTTTATCCGGTTGAAGATATGGACTTTAAATATACCACCATATCGCTGAATGATGTGTATGAATTGGGTTATAAACATGCAATAGCGGTTTTGGAAAAGAACGGGGCAACAATTAAAGGAGATGCAATTGAAATTCCATTTCAGGAAATTATACCAGCAAAACTGGAAGTTTGTTTTGAAGGCCATTTTCCGATTGCGCGAAATCACGTAGAGAAACAACTGAATATTAATAATCAGGAATTTGAGCTTGAGTTCGAGGGCAATGGATTTGTAGTAACCGGAAATGCACAGAAATTAAGCAAGGATTTGCCTGAAGGCATGCTCGAATTTGAAGTGTACGTTGATGGACAAAAAGTGGAACAGGTAAAAATGCCGACCTCTTTTACAACCCGTAGGCATGAAGTAGTCTGGAAATACAATCTGCCAGAAGGAAAGCATCAGGTAAAACTGAAGTTGCTGAACCCACAGGAAGGCTATCAGGTGCGTATTGATCATTTGCTGGTTTACAGTTCGGTAAAGCCTATAAATGCCTGGAAAACAAATTAACCTAAACCAAATTAACCTATGAAGCGATCATTTTTTATTTTCCTGTTTCTGCTTTTTATTTCAAGCCTCGGCTGGTCAGCCCAGCCAGTTAAAATTATTTTCGATACCGACATGGGCCCCGATTACGACGATGTAGGGGCGATTGCCATTCTACATGCGCTGGCTGCCAATGGCGAATGCGAAATTCTGGCGACAATGGCCAGCGACGGGTATCCATATATTGCGCCAACTATCGAGGTTTTTAACCGTTATTTTCAGAAACCAACTATTCCGATTGGCGTTCCCGGGTCGGATGCGCCAAAATTTTCCTGTCCCAATCATTGGAACGATTCGCTGGTTGTGAAGTACTTGCCAAAGCTGAAGACCAATGCCGATTATCCTTCAGCAACCGAAGTTTACCGCAAAGTACTGGCAGCACAAAAAGACCAAAGTGTGGTGATTGTAACAGTTGGGTTTTTATCCAATCTGGAAACCCTTTTAAGATCAGAGCCTGATCAATACAGCAAGCTTTCAGGCAAAGAATTGGTGGCTAAAAAAGTTAAGAACTGGGTGGCAATGGCTGGCGCGTTTCCTGAAGGAAGTGAGTTTAATGTTAACCAACATGCTGCAGCGTCTTATTACGTGTTCCAAAACTGGCCAACTCCGATCCTTTTCAGTGGCTTAGAAATAGGGATGAAAATTATGACAGGCAATAAAGTCGCTACTCAAGGCACGAAAGGCAGTCCGGTTCAGTGGGCGTACGAGTATTGTTTGTCGAACTACGAAAACAAAAAATCGGAGAACCGAAATTCGTGGGATCATACCGCTGTTTTGTGCGCTGTCCGAAATCCTGAAAACTACTTTTACGTGATCGGAAACGGAACTTTTGTTTGCAATCCAAATGGTTCAAACTCGTGGAATGCAGATAAAAATTCGAATCATTCCTTTCTCGTTCACAAATATCCGTATCAGAAAATCGCCGATATTCTCGACGATTTAATGATGTATGAACCAAAGTGATAAGCATTGACAATTAACCATTTATCAATTTAACCATTTAAACGATCAACCATGTATATCGTTAATTCCTATTTCCTCGCAGTTGTTCTTTGTTTTGTTACCATGTTGTGCTGGGGTTCGTGGGCCAA
>JAUYEQ010000531.1 GCA_030691295.1 Bacteroidota bacterium | reverse complement strand
GCGCGTATTTCGGCTTTCAAAGCCTCGTCACCGGGATTATCGCTCAAACGTTTGACCAACGCCGGAATAGTCTGGTTCTCAATCGGATCGTTGAAACTTGTCTGTACGTAATTGACAATCAGCAAAATGGCCAAAACAAGGGCAAATCCTCCGGCGATCCAGGCAATGCGCTGTGCCAATTTAATTTTAAAGCCCCCTAAATCCCCCGAAGGGGGACTTTTTGAAGCGTTAACAGATTTGTCTCCATTCAAATTATTCATAGTTGTTTTTTTTTAATATCCAGGCGACTTACTACCAATTAACTATTTAACCATCAAGCCTTAAACTCACATCTCGCAACCCGCAACGCTTATTCTTTCTTCACCGGGCAATAATCCATGCAGCGGGCACAACTCAGGCAATTGGTTCTGTTGGGTTCCCAGTCTTCGCGTTTCCTGAATTTCGATAAACCGATCAGGCTTGTACCAATCACCAGCCCCATAAAACCTCCCAGCATCCAACCACCCCAATAGAATTGGTTGCGAATTGCATCAGCTTCAACCACTAATTGTTCTGTCGATTTTCCGGAACCCATAAAAGTTCGGACATCAATATTTTTTTGATCATTCTTTACTTCGGGATGCTCCACAATTTGCTCGGCCAGATAAACCGTCTGATTAAATCGGGACAACGGCACATGCAACATCGATCCGGCAAATCCGCCAATCCCTACCCACAGCGGCAGAAGCACAAAATAAGTCATCAGTCGGTTTACGTTGCTGCGGCGTTTTCCGGTTTCAACCACCGGTTCGTCGATGGCGCCAAACGGACACGAATTTGCACACAATTTACATTGGATACAGGCAGCTGGTGTAATGGTCATGTGTCGGGACGAAAACTTCGACATCCATCCCAATAAAACTCCGTAGGGGCAAAAAAACCTGCAATATGGTCGGGCTACAAAAACGCCGACTGCCAGAAATAAGATCCCCAAAATCAGCATATTGAATTGCGCATCGAACCTAAATAACCCGACAAACGGATCGTAACGGCAGATGATGAATTCGGATTTAGTGGCCACATACAAAACTGACAAACCGAGGTACAAATACGGAATCAAACCCAGCACTTTCTGAATCCATTTGGGCAATTCGATGGGTCTTAAAACCACAATATCCTGAATGGCACCAAGCGGACAAGCCCCGGCGCAGAATGTTCTTCCGAAGAAAAGCGTAAAAACAAGCGGAATCAGGAAAAACAACAAGGCTGTAAGCGGGATGGCATAATTGGGGTCAACAATTCCCAATACCACATTCTGAATAGCTCCTATGGAACAAATGCAACCTTCGCGGTAAAAGCCAAAGTACAGCAAGGTGAAAACAGAAGTCCAGAAAACACCTTTTCGCGAGCGCTTTTTCAGCACAAACCAGGTAACCAGCGACAGCACCACCAGTAAAACCAGAACATCGAAATATTCCAGAAAAATCATTCGGGCCGATGGCGCTTTGGTATCGGGCTGAACGTAGCCCGTATCAAATTCGGGCTTTGGGAACCGTTGTTGCGGATCGGCAGCAAAAGATTGAACTGCCATGTAAAGCAGTATCGAAATCAGTAAAAAGTATCGTTTAATTAGCCTCATCATTTTTATAACCTATTCGTTTGCGCTGTTTTTGTTCGGTTTCCCGATTGTCCTTTTGCAATAGAAAATTTATTGCATCATACACATCTTTAAATTGTTTGTCATACTTATTTTCAAGCTCTTGCAATTTTTCTGTCAAATCTTTATGAGTCAGCGCATATTGCCGCATAAAGACAAAAGCCCGCATAATTGCAATATTTACCTGCAAAGCTTTTTTACTTTTTAATACACTCGAAAGCATTGACACACCCTGCTCAGTGAAAGCAAATGGAGTCGCCGGACTGAATTTTATTCCTTCAGGGAGGTTATCACAAATTGTGATAAGCTCCTGCCATTCTATCTTTGTAAGTTGAAACATAAAGTCGTTCGGAAAACGGTCAAGATTTCGCTTTACTGCCTGCTTTAAGGCTCGATTCTCTACCTCGTACATTTCAGAAAGGTCAAAATCCAGCATGACCTTCTGTCCCCGGATTTCGTAAATCTTAGTTTGAATTTTTTCGAGTTGCATTTATTTATTCAAAATTATTATATCAATAATTTATTCCTGTATTTTTCTAGCTTTTTCCTGACAAAACCTTATGATCTCATCACAAATTGTGATGACTTAATGATTTATTTATGCTTTCCGCTCCCGTCCGAAATCAGAATATTTCTCTGTTGATCATTCCTGCGCGGACGGTAATGTTTTCTTCATCTTATCCACGGATTCCGATTCTCTTAACCGTTCGACTGAGCTCACGCCGAAGTCTCACGTCGAAGCCCACGGTTATTCACATTTGACACTTTCAGTGTCTCAAAAATCGCCAAGTCACCTAAGCGTTCTTCCCTTTGGCTCCTTTGGTAAAATCACCCTTAATTAAATAGGGTGTGTCAGCCGGAACGCGCACGAAAGCTTCAGCCGGACAAACTCGTGCGATGGCGCAATCGTTGCAATTTTTGCACAAGTTGTGTCGAATCTGCAAATGGAACGATCCGTTTCCGAAAGAAGTACAACCGGCGACACACTTGGCACAACCGATGCACAGATCTTCAATGATTTCGTATTCGTAATAAGGCTCTTCAATAAATTTACGTTTGATGGCGGCTGTTGGGCAAAGCTGATTCTCGGCAGCGGTGCTCCGGGCATTGGCGTTGGGTTTCAGGTATCCGCCGCATAAATCGCAATAGCCGCATAAAGCGTAGGCATGCACACATTTTACTGCCGAAGGCGTCACTACACATTCGGTGGCACAACGCCCGCATTGCACACATTTGAAAGGATCGATCTGCCAAACCAAATCTTTGGGAGTCGCTTTCAGAAACGAAATTCCAGCCACTCCGCCCAGCGAAACAGCCAGTGCCATTTGCATTCCGCTACGGATAAACCGACGGCGCTCAATGCTTTTGGGTTCTTTATTATCGCTCATCTTTCTTGTAACTTTTTGCCTGATCTAACGAACAAGTCGATATTTTCTGACAGTTTTTGCAAAACTGATTATCGCCGCAACCTTCCAGTTGAACCCGATTTTCAGCCAGCAGATAAGCTGTTCCGCCAATCATGGCCGACAGAAAGGTGAGCTGCGCTGCCTTTCTGAAAAATTCACGTCTGCCTTGACCTTTATTATCCATTTTGTTTGATTCTTTGTGATATTGTATTTTTTCCAACCGTATAAGCATATAAAGCCGATGGCAAAAAATGGAGTCTAACTTTTTGCATATCAATACTTCCTGTTTTATCTATCGTGGTAACCAAAGCTGATTTTAATTCATTTGTTTCACAAAAAGTAAGCAAAGACTTTAATTCATCCGCTTTTTCAAAATACCGGTTACTCCATTTTATTTCCAAAGCCCATTGTGGTTTGAAATTCAATTGAGATAAACCAACCATGTCAACTTCTCCCTGAAACTTACCTTGAGACCAGCGGGCATACCAAGGTTCAAACCAATCGCGTTGAAGCCATTGTGCATAAATCGCAGTTTCAACCATTGGCCCCATAAATTTATCGGTTGCTTGTAATGGAGTAAAAAGTGCACTTCTCAATGACGGATTTGTCAGGTATATTTTAAAAAAATTGGCTCTGCTGAATTTCTTTGAATTGTGATCAATCCGATGAACTATTTTAATTAAAAATGCAGCTTCCAGATATTGAATATATCTTTTTATGGTATTTTTTTCCACCCCGCCAGAAGATTGGCTCAATGCTTCAAGCGAAAACTCCTGCCCTGAATTATAGGCAATGCTTGTAAAAAGCGAATTTAGTTCTTGTACATCCTGAATACCATACAAACTGGGCAGATCCCTCAGTAACACCTTGTCTATTATATCCGACTTTATAAACCGGGACGGATTGACCTGAAGCTTTTCAGAAAAAATAATTTCAGGATAACCACCATAATTAATGTATTTTAAGAAATGCTCGTTCAGCAAAGCAATGTTTGTTGTCCCATAAAAGTCAGTGGCATTTCCTGCCCAATCAATCTTGGTTGGGATTATCAAATATTGAAGTTGCAGCAAGTGTATGTATTCATTAAAAGTAAGTGGTGGAAGCATAAAATCAGTAAAACGACCTGCCCCACTTTCATTGCTCTTAAGTTTTAAAGCGGCGGCGGCAGATCCACTGGCAACGAATTTAACATGTGGGTAGCTATCAACCATGGTTTTCAAATGAACCTCCCAATCCTTCAAATATTGAATTTCGTCGAAGAAGACATACCAACCTGCTGTTTTCTCCATACCAGTAGCCTTCAAACAAATTTTAAAAAGCTGCTCTAAAGGCATTTTATTAAAAAATGGATTTTCGACTGATATAAAAGCAATTTGATGAGGCGAAATACCACTTTCGAGTAAAGCATTAATCGCATGATAGATCATCACTGTTTTGCCCACCCGACGCGGCCCCATTAAAATAACAGCACGTCGGATCGAAATGTCCTGCACCAAAGGATAAAACAAATCAAAATACAATCGACGTTGCATCTTGGTATAATCCTCATCAACCTGCCCCGTTGCCCACCAGTGATTTTCCTGCCGCAAACGATCAAGCACTTGTTCTTCAGACAATGGTATTAATGCCATACTTTTTTTACAACAAATATAACTTTAAAATCAATCAAATAATCTTAAAAACACACTTTTAAGCATTCTAAGAAATATCAACAATCAAAAATTTTTATTTTTACTTATTCACTGGATTCTACGGCACATAAAATCACAAAGAATAAATACATGTTAGTTTAAAGCATCCATTTTCCTCTCAAAAATTCGTACTTGCTGGCGTTCAAAATCGAGGGCAATTACCCGGTGCTGTTCGTCCACCGCAATATCGGGTGCCAACGAACCATCGAATGCTGACGGCGGCGCTACCACACCGACGAATTGTCCGTGCTGATCGTGTAATTTAATACGCGGCATGCCTTTTTCGCTGGTGATGAATGAATTATCATCCAAAATTGATATATGCGCCGGATTGCAGCAACCGCTGAAACCTTCAACTTTGAAACTGGTTATTCCCCACGATGTGCGCAGCGAACCATCCGGATTGTAATTCTCGAAAGTGTGCTTCCCTGTATTCGCCGCCCACAAAAAACCTCCATCATCAATGGCCACATCAAAATACGGACTCGGAATTGCAAATCCTGAAATGCCTTT
>JAUYEQ010000473.1 GCA_030691295.1 Bacteroidota bacterium | reverse complement strand
TTACAAACATACAGCCTTTGCCGTTCGGCTTTAGCCAACGGACATTTGATTATAAACAACGAATGATGCGTTCACGGTTTCAGAATCACCTTCATCAATCCGGCTTCTTTGTTATAAAGTCGATGGAACCAATCGTTGCCTTCTTCCAAAGGTGCAACTTTGCTGATGAGTTGGTCAACTTTTATTTTTCCTGAAGCAATGAGTTCAAGGCAAAGCGGATATTCCCCGGCAGAAGCGCATGAACCCTGAACTTTTATTTGCCGGGTTACTACTTTTTGTAGCGGAAATCTTACTTCAGGAGCCAAATTGCCAATTAAAGTAACTGTTCCACCTTTTCGGGTTAAATCAACTGCAAGGTTGACGGTTGCTTCAATCCCAACCACCTCAAAAACAATGTCGGCACCGCGATTTTCAGTTTCATCGTGTACCTTTTTTATTAGTTCAGGATCGCTTGATTTTATTGAAAGATCGGCGCCCAATTCACCAGCTAATTTCAGTTTTTCATCCACCATGTCAATGGCAATTACGTTTCCGCAACCGGCAGCTTTTAAAGCCTGAACGCAGAGCAAACCAATCATTCCGCAGCCAATTACAACAGCGGTATCGTTTACCTGAACCGAACTGATGGCTGTTGCATGAACGGCCACCGAAACGGCTTCGATCATCGCAGCTTGTTCGAAACTAATGTTTTCAGGAATGGAATATAGGATGTGAGCCGGAACCGCCACAAATTCGGCAAAAGCTCCGTTTTGGCGGTATTCGTCGCACGAAACGCCCAGCACACGCCGGTTGTCGCATAAATTGACATCGCCGCGTTTGCAATAAAAACATTCCCCGCACGAAATGGTCGAATCAAAAGTTACCCGATCGCCTATTTTCCAGTTCAGTACATTTTCACCAAGTCGAGCAATGGTTCCCGAAGCTTCGTGCCCCATAATGACAGGCGGTTGGCGACGACCGGTGCTGCCATCCATTCCGTGAACATCGCTTCCGCAAATGCCGCAGGCTTCCACTTTTATCAGTACCCACCCGGGTTTTACCTCCGGAATTTCCGTTTCGCGCAAGGTAAATTCGTTGTATTTTTCAAGAATAAGTGATTTCATATTGCCTTATTTTCTCTCCCGAAAAGGTATAAAAAGTAACAGTGCATTCAGGATGAATCCTGAAATAAGCACAAATTGGCCGGTTTCGAGGTGGTCAAAGGTCATCATCAGTTTGCCCGATAATGCCAGAATGCCTCCTGAAAGCATGGCCGCAATACTGAAACGTTTGTTGTATGGTAAATTGAAAAGAGCAGCGATCATCGGTATAATAAACGCGCCTGAATAAAAGGAAAGCGCCAGCAAAAGTGACGAAACTATGGAAGTCACCTTTAGGGAAATGAGCATGCTCACTACTCCGACTGCAATAATAAACAACTTGGTTTGTACGAATGACTTCTGATTGTTGATGTCTTTGTGAAACAGTTCGCTCAAAATCATGGAAGTGGTCAATAGGGTAGTGGAGGCAGTTGAAAGTACTGCTGAAATAAGTGCCGCAACCAGAATACCGGATGCCCATTCAGGCAAATAAATATTGGCCAGATTTACCAGTGCCGAACTGTTTTGCGTGCCCTGATGAAAGGTGGCCGCGTACATTCCAACGTAGGAAAGCACAAATGCGAAGGGGACCAGGATTGAGGCAACGATCAAAACACTTCGGAAAGCTGTTTTCGAATCTTTTGCGCAAAATACACGCGAATAAATATCGGGACCGACCACGAAAGTGCTTGAAAATGTGAGGATCAGAATGAACAGATCGAAGGGCGAATAGTGCGCATTGAAAGGAAAATGACTTGCAAAATCGGGCAATGCCGGAAGTCGATGAGCCGGAATCAATATTGCTGTCAGAATTACTCCTGCAAGAATAAAGAAAGCCTGAAATAAATCTGTCCGCATGATGGAAACCTGCCCGCCGATGTAGGTGTAAACGATAAAAATTCCGGCTGTCAGGTAAACGCCATTTGAATATTCCAGACCAAAAAAGCTGACCAGAATTTGAGCCCCTGCAATAATCTGTGCTGCCACAATTCCGAGCCAGGCAATGGGAATGATTACCGATGTGACTTTCCGCGCCGATTCTCCGTAATACTGGCCGATGAGTTCGGGCAAGGTAAATTTACCTTTTGCATATACTTTTCTGACAATCGGAAGCAATCCAAACAAGCCCAAACTGGCGGCCAGAATGTACCATGCCGATGCCCACGACTGATTCTCTGCCAAGCCGATCGTTCCGAGAATAGCAGATCCGCCCAAAATGGTGGCAAGCAAACTTCCTGAAATCTGCCAGATACCTGTTTTTTTTCCTGCAAGAAAATAGTCAACGGGAGTTTTGATTTTCAGGTACGAGTAAATTCCGATCAGGAAGAGGATTAGAGCGTAAACAATCAGGATGATGGTCTTCATTAAAACGAAGCTTTAGATGGATACGAAGAATGAAATGAACCGCTAAATTTTATTTAATAATTCAATAAATTCTTCCGGAGTAATGTCGATTTCCCTTAATATTTGTCTTGATAACGAGCGGCCTATGTCTTGGTTACCGTGATGCGGAAGAGTGGTATAACGACCATCAGGATGACGATAGAAAATATGACTGCCACTTTGACGTTTTATTTCAAAACCCATCAAGATTAATAATTTCTCAAAAATTTTGACTCTGATAATGGGGATTTTTGTACTCATACAGCAACCGAAATATTCTGTGTACCAACGAATTTAGGAAGTTCCGCTTTTTCTTCATCTGTCATTTCGTTTAAACAGAGCCGGATTACCTCCTGAAGATTGCTGTAAAGCTGGTCTAATGTCGCAGCTTGTGAATGCGCACCCGGTAAGCCAGGAACAATTCCAATGAATTGATTGATTTCATTATCCTGGATAATTTCTGCTGTAAAATTATATATCATGGCTTTGTTGTTTTGAAACAAAAATAGGGATTAATATTCATTATAAAAAAGAGGATGTCGTCCGCACTGAACAACTCCTTAATGCATTCGTGTGTTCAAAAACATGAATTCAAAGTTCATTTAAATTTTTAAATTTGCTCCGTTATCGCACACG